>CAJAHC010000485.1 GCA_903939355.1 uncultured Methylococcaceae bacterium
GCTCAAACAATGGGTCTAACTCTTTTTGAGAAGACTCCTATCAAAGAACTTTTTAATAATAATATAAACTTAAATAATTTGTCCGATGAGAACCAGTTGTCACTCTGGGATTCTTAACCGGACAGCAGTGATTTGCTATGTAAGAAGAATTTTGACCTGAATATCAAGTAGATTGAAAATCTACATTAAAAATATGGTTTGCATCAGGTGCAAGATGGTAGTGAAATCTGAACTTGAAAAACTTGGATTGCATTACATTTCAGTTGAATTGGGAGAGGCTGAAATCAGAGATGACATTTTAGCTGAGCAACTGGCTTCTTTGGATATTGCCCTCAAAAAGAGCGGACTTGAATTAATGAATGATGCGAGAAGCATTTTGGTTGAAAAAATAAAAACTATTATCATCGAACTGGTTCATTATAATGATGAACAAATCAAAATAAATCTTTCCGATTTCCTGAGTGAAAAGCTTCATCACAATTACCCATACCTTGCTAATCTTTTTTCTGAAGTTAAAGGTACTACTATTGAAAATTATTACCTGTGGCATAAAATAGAGAAGGTAAAAGAACTATTGGTATATGATGAACTCAGTCTTACCGAAATTGCGTTTAAACTACATTATAGCAGTGTAGCTCATCTGTCAAACCAGTTTAAAAAAATGACAGGATTAACACCATCACACTTCAAAAAACTCAAACAGGAAAGACGCAGCACATTTTATCGCTGAAAATGATGTAACTTTTTCTTGAAATCATGTAACATTTCTCATAAATAAGAGCAATACCTTCGTGGTGTATTTTGATACTTCTTTGTATCCTATTGAAAGGAAGTAAGGTTGAAAATCAGCCTTAATTCTTCATTTCAGACATTTAAGCTGACACATTTAAATTGGAAAAGATGGATAATACCGAGGTTGAAAAGGCAAAAGCACATATTATTGTTGAGATTATTGAATATCTCCCAAATTCAGTTGTCCGTAAATCAATATTAAAGAAGACAACCGGCAATATCAGTGTAGTGTCAATTGATACTGGTGAAGCACTGACTGAAAAAATACTGCCATTTGACACTTTTGTACAAATCATTGACGGCAAAGCTGAGATAATAATTGATGGCATATCGAATTTATTAAATACGGGCCAGTCAATTGTTATCCCGGCACATGCATCAAATACTGCGAAAGCAAATGAACGTTTTAAAATGATTTCGACAACCATAAAAAGCGGATACGAATAATCAATGATTACAGGACTGTTTAAATGCCGTTAATTTCAAATATAATTATGTAACATTTAATAGTATTTATTTAACAATCTATTAGTTACTAAAACTAAACTTACCATGTTATCCAATAATTGAAATTATTTGAACCTGATAATAAAAAATTAATACCATATGAACAGAAAGGTTAAAGAAAGTTTTTAGGAATCAGAAATGAAAATTAAAAGTAATCCAACTAATTTAAATTCAAAACTAAAAACCTCCTATGATGACCAAAAGAAGTTTTTTAAATTATTTCTTTCATCAGGGAATCCTAAATCATTTCTGGAGCGTTATTATAAAAAGGTTTTTCGCCGGTTAGGTTGAAGGTTGAAGATAAAACAATCATGAATACTTTAAAATCAACGTTTTCCCAAATTATAAACAGAAAAGAGACGTATCTTTCTCTTGTAATTTTAATTGCTGGTATAGCTCTGCTTGGATGGGTATTTAATAATGTTTCGTTAGCAGCCTTTTCTTCCAGTTTTAAACCAATTTCACCTATTGTTGCAGTAACTTTTATTGCTGTAAGTATTCTGCTCCTAATAAAGATAAATTCTGAAAAATCCCGTTTGACTAAAATTGTTGTGACATTTTCAATAATTATTATCACACTTTTTTTTAGTGCAATTCTTTTGGGTTACTTTTTCAATTTCGAATTCAAAATTGAAAAGATCTTAGTAAAAAATCTCGATAAATATGGGAGCTCTCAAACAGGTATAATGTCGCAGGTAGCTTCGGGATTGTTTATTGCAATTTGCATAAGTATTCTAGCTGGCAGGAATAACAACAAACACACAATCAAGTATTTCGGTGGTAGTTTATTATTATTGGCATTTTCTTTATCTTCCCTCCTATTAATCGGATATCTATTAAGAGCACCACTTTTATTCGGGAGTAATATTATTCCAGTTGCTTTACCAACCGCAATCTGTTTTTGGTTATTAAGTATTACTTTGCTTCGGGAAATAGAATTGAAATATTGGACATTCAATTGGATAAATAAAGACTCAACTGAATTTATACTTTTAAAATCATTCTTGCCCTTCGCTATTCTGATTGTTATTACTCAAGGATTTTTAATAACAATTTTTACTGATGCTAATTCTAACCCGGCGCTATCAATAGCAATAGTTTTATTAATAATTATCCCCATTACAATCCTTATTGTTATCAAAATATCGTCAATTTTAGGGGTTACGTTGCTAAAGGCACAGCAAGCTTTAAAAGAAAAAGAAAATAAACTGCTCTTATTACAATATTCCCGCAATCTTATTGAAGTAAGTCTTGATCCCTTCGTGACAATCGATGCTGATGGAAAAATCACTGATGCCAATTCAGCAACTGAAAATGCATCCGGTTTATCAAGAGAGATATTGATAGGCTCAGACTTTTCTGAATATTTTACTGAACCCGATAAAGCAAGAATTGTGTATCAAAGGGTTTTTGCAGAAGGTTCTGTCATCGATTATCCTTTAACTATTCGTCATAGATCCACCAAATTAATTGATGTATTATATAATGCAAGTGTTTACAGGAACGAAAACGGTGAAATTATTGGCGTTTTTGCTGCTGCTCGTGACATCACAAAAATCAAACACGCGGAAGAAATATTAGAAATCGCTAATAACGAACTTTCTTTTCAAATCAAGGAAACTGCAAAGCAGGCAGAAGAGTTATTCAATGCTAACAAAGAACTTGCCTTTCAAAATGAAGAGAAGCAAAAACGTGCCGATGAATTAATTGCTGCTATAAAAGAACTGGAGACGTTTTCATATTCGGTATCTCATGATTTACGGTCACCGTTGCGACACATAAATGGATTTGTTGACTTACTTTTAAATCGTTTTTCTGATTCCCTGCCTGACAAAGCAAAACATTACTTAAATAACATAGCCGATTCAACAACCCAGATGGGCATCCTGATTGATGATTTGTTGCAATTTTCACGTATCGGGCGGCAAGAAAAGAAACTTGCCATCTTTGACATGAATACACTTGTTCATGAAGTTTTAGTTGTTATTAAACAGGAGAACAATAAACGAAACATAGATTGGCGTATAGCAATGCTGCCCCTGGTTTATGGTGATCAGGGCTTGCTTCGTTTGGTTTGGACTAATCTTATAAGCAATGCAGTGAAATTTACAAGTACCAGAGAAAAAGCCATAATCGAGATTAAATTTCTTGATGAGAAAGATGAATTTACTTTTTCTATCAGTGACAATGGGGTGGGTTTCGATATGCAATATGCTCAAAATTTATTTGGCGTTTTTCAACGCTTGCACACTACCGACGAATTTGAAGGAACAGGCATTGGTCTTGCCAATGTGCAACATATTATTTTAAGACTCAGAGGGCGTACCTGGGCGGAAGCCGAACTAGATAAAGGAGCAACATTTTATTTCTCATTACCTAAAAACAAGGAGGATTAATCATGGCAAAAATCAAAACAATTCTATTGGCAGAAGACAATCCGAAAGATGTAGAATTAACTCTTGAAGCAATGGCAGAAAATAATCTGGCTAATGAAATAGTTGTGGTTAGAGACGGTGTAGAAGCGTTAGAATTTCTTCGCTGCCAGGGCAAGTTTAAACTTCGTGAACATGGCAATCCCGTTTTGGTTTTGCTCGACATCAAAATGCCCCGCATGGATGGTATTGAGACACTTCGCAATATCCGAATTGACAAAGCATTAAGAAGAATTCCAGTGGTTGTTCTTACTTCTTCAAGCGAGGAAAAAGATTTAATTAATACCTATGATCTGGGCGTGAATGCTTATGTGGTCAAACCAGTTGGTTTTCAGCAGTTTATTGAAGCCGTAAAACAGATAGGCAGTTTTTGGGCAGTTTTAAACGAAATACCTCTCCAGAGAAATTAGTTAGATGGAAGCTAAAGCAGAATCAAAAACAACCCTAAAGGTTTTGTGTCTTGAAGATGATTTAAAAGACGCTGAACTTTTAAATGAAAACCTTGTTGATGCAGGGTATCTCGTTAGCATGAACATTGCCAAAAGCGAAAAGGAGTTTGTCGACTTTCTGAAGAACGGAAAATATGACCTGATACTTGCTGACAACTCCGTTAAGAGGTTCGATGCACTTACAGCACTCAGGGTGGCTAATGCTTTACAACCCGAAATCCCTTTTATTTGTGTGTCAGGTACAATAGGAGAAGAAAAGGCGGTTGAATTACTTAAAAAAGGTGCATCAGATTATGTGATTAAGGA
>CAJAHC010000486.1 GCA_903939355.1 uncultured Methylococcaceae bacterium
AAGATCAACGCGAATTACTTTAATCTTCACGCTGTCGCCTAAGCGAAAATTCATGCCCGTACGTTCACCTTTCAATTGGTGACTGGTAGGATCAAAATGAAAATAATCTTGTCCAAGATTACTGATATGCACCAAGCCTTCTACGAAGATATCAGCCAGTTCAACAAAGAAACCAAAAGAAGTGACAGCAGATATAATGCCAGAGAATTCTTCTCCGATTTTATCCATCATGTATTCACACTTAAGCCAACTAACTACATCACGCGTTGCATCATCGGCACGTCTCTCGTTAGCTGAACAATGTTCACCCAACATAATCATTTCAGGAACGCCATAAACAAACGTTTCTATCTTCTTATCCAATAAACAATGACGGATTGCTCTATGAACCAATAAATCCGGGTAACGTCTAATCGGTGATGTAAAATGAGCGTAAGCATCCAATGCCAACCCAAAATGGCCTTTCATATCAGGACTATATACAGCCTGAGACATGGAGCGTAATAAAACCGTTTGAATTAAATGCGCATCCGGCCGATCTTTAACAGCATCAACCAAGTGCATATAGTCAAGTGGTGTTGGATGAACTCCACCGCCAAATTTTAAACCCAACTCACCTAAAAAGGTTTTGAGATTAAGTAATTTGTCCGCAGTTGGCCCTTCGTGTATACGTAAAAGCTTAGGAATTTTTTTAGCGTTTAAATAACGAGCAGCGGCACTGTTTGCAGTAATCATAAACTCTTCAATGAGTTTATGAGCGTCGTTACGAATAACTGGTATTATTTTTTCAATTTTACGATCTTTACCAAATAGTATCCGTGTTTCTTGGGTATCAAAGTCCATTGCCCCACGTTCTTCACGACTAACGCGCATCACTTTATAAAGAGCATAAAGTTCACGTAAATGCGGCATGACATGGCTATACTTTTCTGCCAACGCCTGATCACCATCAACAAGTATTTTAGCGACTTCGTTATAAGTCATACGTGCGTGAGAGCGCATCACTGCATCAAAAAAACGAGTGCGTAATACTTTTCCCTGTTCATCAATAAACAGCTCGCAAACCATACATAAACGATCAACATGTGGATTAAGCGAACACAAGCCATTTGATAATATTTCCGGTAACATTGGAATAACTTGTTCAGGAAAGTATACCGAAGTACTACGATTTTTTGCTTCTTTATCTAACTCACTATTTACTTGAACATAATGGGACACATCGGCGATAGCAACCAATAATTTCCAACCCTTTGGCGTTTTTTTACAAAAAACGGCATCGTCAAAGTCGCGTGCATCTTCACCATCAATGGTCAGTAATGCGGTATCACGTAAATCAACGCGATTTTCTTTCGCTGATTCTGGTACTTCTGCACTTAACGACTTAATTTCTTCCAGTAACTCCTCAGGCCACAGATAGGGCAATTCATGGGAGCGAATAGCCATCTCGATTTCCATGCCAGGAGCTAAATGGTCACCAAGGACTTCGATAATTTTGCCAATAGGTTGGCGTAATTTGGTTGGTTGATCGGTAATTTGAGCGATAACAATTTGGCCTTGTTTGGCATCGCCCGTTCCACCATTCTGCACTAAAAGAGTTTGTGCTATGTTTTTATTGTCTGGTACAACATAGGTAAAGCCATCTTCTTTGTAGAGTCGACCGACTATCTGATGCGTATTTCTTTCCAGAATCTCTACAACGGCACCCTCACGTCGACCCTTTTTATCTATGCCAGCAATACGAACCATTGCTCGATCATTATGCAACAAAGGGTTCATTTCACGGGGAGACAAATACAAATCGTCTGAACCGTCATCTGGCCTGACAAAACCGAACCCATCTGGATGACCAATGATTCGGCCAACGATTAAATCTTTATTGTTAACTAGGCAATACTGCTGACTACGATTAAAGAGTAACTGACCATCACGCTCCATTGCCCTTAATCGCCTGCGAAGTGCTTCTAGACCATCTTCATTATCAATCTTAAAGATTTGAGCGATGTCAACGCGAGACAATGGTTTTCCAGCATGCTCTATAGCTGAAAGTATTAACTCACGACTGGGAATTGGGTTCTCATACTTTTCAGCTTCGCGCTGGGCGTATGGATCTTTTGTTGAATTAAAATCAACGTCTTTTTTAGACTTTGAGGGCATTTAGATAGTGATATGCAATGAAATTGTTTAAATTTAGGAATTTTTTATCATCATACCATACAAGGATGCATAACTATTAAAATGAAGTTATTTACACTTTGTGTTATCCCTTTTAGATCATAGGCAAAGCAAATAATATAAAAAGAGGCTGATAACTATAATGTATAGGCACAATCTTGTTACAGTTAAACTTCCAATGTATACTTGCGTTCTATCTGCGAGCTATATGCCTGAAATTAAGCCTATAAAAGTATTGCAAATCCTTGCCGGGATGGTGGAATTGGTAGACACGCTAGCTTCAGGTGCTAGTGAGCGTAAGCTCGTGGAGGTTCAAATCCTCTTCTCGGTAATACCCAAGTTATTAAAATTCAACAAGTTGCGCATCAAATTACCAGATTCTTGGTAAATCTCTCATAAATTCTGAATCATACTGATAATTAATCAGATTGAATACTACATTAATTGGGGAAAATACTGGATATCTATATTTCTTAAATTAAGAAACATAATGATAACCAAATTGTGAGATTAACTTTATTGGTATTTTTATTAGTGACCATTTAACAATAGGGGTGAGATCAACGAATATAAATTTGTACAAAACATTATGATGATTATTCGTTCAATAAAATGCATTCAATTTTCCTCACAAAATTTCTATTTTATGGGAGCATTTTGTATATGTAATTTAGG
>CAJAHC010000487.1 GCA_903939355.1 uncultured Methylococcaceae bacterium
ATGATTGGTTCTGCTATTGCGACAGTAATTGCACAAATGATGGCAGCATTATTGTTTGATGTATTTTCAAGTAAAACACAAATAGGTTTTTTTATGAAATTGAAAACGCTATATTTTGCAGATGTTTTTCAAAGAGGGTGAAATGTTAGAATTAATTTATGACTTGTATGCGCGTTTATTTGCTAAAAAATTTTTTAATAAATGGAATAAATTTATCTTTTTATTGAGCCTGAGAGGGTTGGGGATATTAAATTACAAGTCATATAAGCAAAGTGGAGAGGCTAATTTTGCAATAAGCCATCTTTCCAAAGTAAAGAAAGGTATAATTTTCGATGTTGGAGCAAATGTAGGAAACTATTCAAAAAGCTTAATAGAAGTTAATCAAAATGTAGATATTTTTTGTTTTGAGCCGCACCCCAGTACTTTCCAAAAATTATTGTCGAATGTTAATCATTTGGGAATTAAATCATTTAATGTCGGAGTGGGTAGTAGTAATGGAACACTCAATCTTTACGACTATGCAGGCAATGATGGCTCATCTCATGCATCGCTTTATAAGGAAGTGATAGAAGAAATCCATAAAGGACAAGCAGTAGAACATGAAGTGAAAATCATTACATTGACGGCATTTGCAAATGAACATAAAATTGAAAGAGTGCTCTTGCTAAAAATAGACACTGAGGGTCATGAACTGGAGGTTTTGAAAGGTTTCGAACCATATATTAGGCAAAACAAAGTAGATTTAATACATTTCGAATTTAACGAAATGAATGTTGCCAGTAGGGTTTTCTTTAAAGACTTTTGGGAGTTTCTGCCAAACTACGATTTTTATAGAATGTTGCAAGATGGCCTTATTCCGATAAAAAATTACAACCCAGTTTATTGTGAAATTTTTGCTTATCAAAACATCGTGGCTAAGCTGAAAGTTGAGTACAAGCATAATTAGTGGATAAAAACATTGAAATTGGATTAGGTAGCTATCTATGAAACGAATTCTAATCACCGGCGGTGCAGGTTTTCTTGGTTCACATCTTTGCGACCGTTTACTGAAAGATGGTCATGACGTCTTGTGCGTAGACAACTTCTTTACCGGCAGTAAAACTAATATTGCACATTTAATGGGTAATCCCTATTTTGAAGTGATGCGCCATGACGTGACCTTTCCCCTGTATGTGGAAGTGGAGCAAATATATAACTTAGCGTGCCCTGCCTCCCCTGTACATTATCAATTTGATCCAGTGCAGACCACTAAAACTAGCGTGCACGACGCCATAAATATGCTGGGTCTTGCTAAACGAGTAAAAGCACGCATTTTACAGGCATCGACTTCTGAAGTTTATGGCGATCCAGCGGTGTATCCACAACCCGAAAGCTACTGGGGTTCTGTTATCCGATTGGCCCACGATCTTGTTATGATGAAGGTAAGCGTTGTGCTGAAACATTATTTTTTGATTATTATGCCCAACATAATTTAGATATTAAAGTGGTTCGCATCTTTAATACTTATGGTCCTCGTATGCATCCCAATGACGGAAGAGTGGTATCAAATTTTATTGTACAAGCCTTAAAAGGTGAAGATATTACTATTTATGGTGATGGCAGTCAGACACGTAGCTTTTGTTATGTCGATGATTTGATCGAAGGCTTTGTGCGTATGATGGATACTGAAGCAGGATTTACTGGGCCTGTTAATTTAGGCAATCCCAATGAATTTTCAATGCTGGAGTTGGCTGAAAAAGTATTACAGTTGGTTGGCGGGCATTCAAAACTTGTTTATCAACCATTACCGATTGATGATCCTAGGCAGCGTCAACCCAATATAGCCTTGGCTAAAGAAAAGTTAGATTGGGTTCCTGAAGTACAATTAGACGATGGACTTAAAGAAACTATCGTTTATTTCCGTAAATTATTGGCTAAGTAAATATGAAAAGTGCCGTTTTGTTTTTGGTTTTTAACCGTCCAGATACCACTCAGCAGGTATTTGATGCTATTCGTGTGGCTCAACCACCTAGACTTTATATAGCCGCAGATGGGCCTCGTCCAGGGAAGGCAGGCGAAATGGAAAGGTGCTTAAAAACGCGACGAATCGTGACTAATGTAGACTGGGCTTGTGAAGTAAAAACCTTATATAGAGATGAGAATCTTGGTTGTAAGATAGCGCCCAGCTCAGCGATTACTTGGTTTTTTGAAAATGAAGAGATGGGAATTATATTAGAGGATGATTGCTGTCCTAGTAAGGATTTTTTTAAATATTGTGACTGGGCACTTGATACTTACAAAAATGAAAAAATGGTGTGGCATATTAATGGAAATAACTTTAATCAAGCTTTATTAGATCAACCCCTGCTTAGTTTTGTTGCTTTAGCCTCAGTTTGGGGATGGGCAACTTGGCGAGATCGTTGGTCAAAATATATTGAAAATCCATTCGATTTAGCTGAGGCAATCCGCAATGAAGATGTAATCTGGTCTATAAGTAGGATAGCGTCGATTATAAAGAAAAATCACATATTCGATTTACAAAAAGGGCTGGATGCTTGGGGCTATCAATGGCAAATAGCTATTTTGAGACATTCTGGGCTTTGTTTAACCTGTAATTCAAATTTAATCAGTAATATTGGTGACGGTATTGATGCAACCCATACATTTATAGATGATAGGGTTCGGCTACCAACACAACCTATTGTTGGTACTTTGACATATGCAAAACCTGTGTTGGATGTTAGGTTAACAAGATGGTTCGAAAAAAAAATGGGCTTATGTGACTTTAGAAGTGCGGTGAAAATCTTTTTAAAAACAGCTTTAAGAATATCAAAATAAAAGCTTGATATTTTTTTATAACTACTTGGTTTCTAGTAATAAGTTAAATATTCTTGTCTTATGTAAGAGGTAAAATTGAAAAATATTATTTTTTTAATGGGTCTTCCACGTTCTGGTACAACTCTTTTGCAAAGAGTATTAGCATCTCATTCAGAGGTTGCTTCTATTGCCGAGCCTTGGGTTCTGTTGCCGCTTATTAGCTGTTTTGACGAAAAAATTACGGCATCAACTTTTGGTCACAAAGAATTAAAACATGCCTTAACTGATTTTAATTTGGAATTTCTGGAATTTCAATCCAGATATTATGAGCATGTAAGAATATTCATTACGCAAATATATGAAAAACTATCTGGAAAAAAAAAATATTTTCTTGATAAGACGCCAAGATACTATTTAATTGCTGAAGAATTGCATCAAGTTTTCCCTGAGGCAAAATTTATCTATTTGTTTAGAAATCCAATTGATGTATTTGATTCTGCGATAGATATGTTTTGTTCGGGGCGACTATATCGCGTACCTTTTATCTACGTTGATATGATGCATGGATTAAATCTACTTTCAGTTCCTATTGGTCAAAGAAAAGAAAGTATATATGCGATAAAATATGAAGATTTTTGTGCAGATGGTGAGTTTTTATTACAACAGATTTGTAAATATTTGCAAATCAATTATCAGTCCGAAATGCTTATTAATTTTAATAAAGTGCATTTTTTTGGCAAAATGGGTGACCCAAAGCGTTATCAAAGCAATGGCATAATCTCTCAAAGAACTAAAAACAAAAAGCCACTATCAATAGTACGCCGTTTATTATATAAGAAATGGATAAACAATATTAAAACGATATCTTGGGAGGTCTCTGGTTATTCGAAAGATGAAGTGCTTCTTCAATTATATTCGCGCCCAAATTCAAGTTTAATAAAACAATTCGATGATTTAACAGGATTTATTGTTTGTAATATTGTGCTTTTATTAGGCTATAAGTTATCATCTAAGCTGAAAAAATGGCAAATAAACTCAGATGAATTGAATCCATTTCCCTACTAATTTGAATTCAAAAAGAAAAGTAGTAAGTTGCTCTTACCCAAGCACTTTTATATTAATTAGTTGCTTTTAGAGTCCTAAGTTAATCGGTTTTAAATAATACCAAATAAGAAAATATTATTTCATGCACTTTGACCAATATTCATTAATCACTATTATCATTGCTGTTTTTAATGGCGGAAAAACCTTACAGCAATGTATTGATAGTGTTACCAAGCAATCTTACCTAAATAAGCAGTTAATCATTATAGATGGCGGCTCCACTGATGGAACGGTTGAGTTATTGCAAGCAAATGATCAGTCAATTAGTTATTGGGTTTCTGAGCCAGATTTTGGTATTTACAATGCTTGGAACAAAGGATTAGTGCAAGCCAATGGTGAATGGATTTGTTTTGTAGGGGCTGATGATTATTTCTGGGGTGATCAAGTCTTAGCTCGCATGAGTGAATCTTTAGTAAAATTACCGGCGAATATTCGAGTGGCTTATAGTCAAATAATGCTACTTAGTGAAAATGGACAAGAATTGTATTTATCAGGTGAGCCTTGGCAAAAGGTTAAACAACGATTTAAGCAGCTTATGAGTATTCCGCATCCAGGAACAATGCATCGATGGAGTTTATTTGAACAGCATGGATATTTTGATGAATCATTTCGAATAGCTGGTGATTATGAATTGTTGCTGCGGGAGCTAAAAACGGCAGATGCAGCTTATATACCTGACATAATTTCTGTAGGTATGTTGCAGGGCGGTATTAGTAGCAATCCACAAAATACTTTGTCACAATTATATGAAGTAAGGCGTGCGCAACAAAAGCATGGTTTAAAGTTGCCCAATTTCTACTGGCTAATGGCAGTATTTAGAGTTTATATCCGGCTTTTTTTGTGGCGTGTAATAGGAGAAAAAGCAACGCGTAAAGCATTAGACCTTGGGCGTTGTCTAATGGGTTTGCCTCCACATTGGACAAGAACTAAATGACAAATAAAACGTTTGCTCCTGTTTCAGTCATCATTCCTTGTTACCGGTGTTCCTTTACTATTAGGCGAGCAATTCAATCTATTATTAATCAGATCCAAAAGCCAGCAGAAGTTATTTTGGTGGATGATGCAAGTGGTGATGAAACCTTGGCGGTATTGCGAGAACTAGAGCAACAGTATCCCAGTTGGATGAAAGTTATTGCACTTGCAGAAAATCAAGGCGCGGCATCTGCACGTAATGCTGGTTGGGCTGCGGCAAATCAACCTTATATTGCTTTCTTGGATGCTGATGATGCTTGGCATCCAAAAAAAATAGAAATTCAGTATGGTTATATGAATGCGCATCCTGAAGTCACTTTAAGTGGCCACAGGCATCGGATTCTTAATCAAGATAATCATTTGCCAGATTGGTTAATTCCATCTTCAACTATCGCTGTTCCCATCAATAAATGGAATTTGTTGCTATCCAATCAATTTATTACGCCTTCGATTATGCTGCGTAGGGATATTGCTCAGCGGTTTTCTGAACACCAGCGCTATATGGAAGATCATTTGCTTTGGCTGGAGATTATATGTGATGGTGCTTTAGTGGTGAAATTGCTAGAAGAATTGGCGGCTATCTATAAAAGTTCATTTGGTGCCACGGGCTTAAGCGCTAATATTTTTGCTATGGAAAGAAGTGAGCTTTATAACTATGTTCAACTATACAAGTCTCAGCGTCTTGGTTTAATTACACTAATATTTTTAGAAGCTTTTTCTTTGCTTAAATTTCTGCGTCGATCAGTGATCGTCGGAGCAAGAAAAGTAGTGGTGTATCTTGGAAGCTTGATAGCAAGAGTTTTCAGCGCTTAACTCGGATTGATTTATGACTAAGCTAGTAACTATTTCAATCGTCAGTCACGGACAAATTGACTTGATTGTAAAGTTGTTTGATGACATTGCTGCGTATCTATCTTTAGATCAGTTTGAAGTTATCTTAACGCTTAATCTACCAGAGACTTTGCCTTTTTTAGAAAGTGATTATGCTTTTTTGAAGATGATCATTAGCAATCAAAATCCATTAGGTTTTGGTGCTAATCATAATCAAGCCTTCACCCATGCGGCAGGCGCTTTTTTATGCGTTTTAAATCCCGACATTCGTTTTACTGCGGATCCTTTTCCGGCCTTACTGGCCAGTTTGAATGATCCGACTGTCGGTGTTGTCGCACCGCAGATCTTTAGTGCAAATGAACAGCTCGAAGACAGCGCGAGAAAATTCCCTACGCCCTTTAAAATAGCATGCAAAGCCTTAGGTGGCTGTAAAAGCCATGATTATGTAATAACAGAGCAGGCTATTAAACCTGATTGGATAGGCGGCATGTTTATGTTGTTGCCTAGCAAAATATTCACACAATTAGCGGGCTTTGATGAGCGTTACTTTTTGTATTACGAAGATGTCGATCTTTGTGCCAGATTAAGATTATTAGGTTACAACGTTGTATTGAATCCCCAAGCACAAGTATTTCATTATGCGCAACGCACTAGTCATGGGGATTTCAAATATTTTCGCTGGCATCTGCGTAGTATGCTGCGTTTTTTTGTGTCTTCTGTGTTCTGGCGCGTGCAGTTAAAAAAATACTTATGAAAGTGTATTCCAATCATTCAATTAACGATATAGCTTGCGCTGAAATTGAAATCTTTGTATGGTTAATGCCTATGTATCTAACTGATAAGGTTTTCAGATATTGAGCGAAACAAGTTTACGATCCCATTTAAAGCACTATGGTGTTTATGGTTGTGTTCGACTGATTGTGGAGTGGCTAATATCGAGTCTTTTTTTTTATCCTGCTAGGTTAGTCCGTTTGCCGATTTATATTCGGGGTCGTTCAGCGATTAAATGGGGGCAGGGCTTTACTATTGGCGAAATAACTGGGGCCAGAGTAAAGTTAAATAATAGGGGCAACGTAAATCCTATTAAATTACGTCTTGTTGG
>CAJAHC010000488.1 GCA_903939355.1 uncultured Methylococcaceae bacterium
AGTCCTTAATGCGACAGCCAATTCACCTTCACTGGGCAACCTAAGTGGCAAAGTAAAGCTTGATATTTATATTGCCAGTAACACCGATCCGAAATTATCTGAAAAAAATATTTCTTACGCTGCCACTCTTACTATTAAAGATGAGCAAGGGAAACAATTGGTCATTAAAAAAACAGTTACTATAAAATAATACTTAGTCTACAAATTGTTCTTTCAGCCCCTTATTAGCTCTATCATCCCCACACTCCGGTGCGGGAATAATAGGGCAGTGGCCTTTATAAAAAGTAAATGATAAATAGCAATCAGTCTATCTCGAAGCTTTTTAACAGACAAATCTAAAGAATGAAGTATTATTTCTAATTGCTGTGGTATCACAGTCCCTCACTTACAATCACTATCCCGCCTACGATAAGGGTAGTTGCAAATGACCAAATGATATAATGATCCATGCGTGAAGTCAGTTAGTCAAAATGTTTCGCTGTTTCAACTTGCATTTTCTCAAAACGCTTGTCTACTTGTTCAAAGCAGTTATCCATATCTTCACGAAGCGTTCTCATCTCACTACGCAAATCAATAACCAAATGGAAAAAATGATTGGCTTGGGCTTTGAGTATTAAAATCCTCATTTGATTAGATAAAATAAAATATCCGCTGGCAACTTGTGCCATAATTTTTATGCTTAAGTGTCGAGAAAATCATCAAACTGTAGATTACCCCTTAAAATAATGTCCGCCGCTGATTGCACAGAAAACATATTCGATAATAGTTGCTTGGCACAGTCCCCCATTATTTGCCTTAAAGCACCATCATGTAACAAAAGCAAAGCATGCTTCAGTAAACCGGCATCATCACCATTAACCGATACAAACCCTGCATTTGCATGTTCTACCACCGCTTGTAAATCATTATCCGGATTAATACTGCCTAAAATAGGCTTTGCTTGCACCATATAACCTAATAACTTACCGGGGAAATTATGCGTCGTATGATGAGGATGCAAACTAAATAAACCCACATCAAATTCACCCAACATAGCTTTAAACACGTCTTGGCTTACTGAAGGCAATAGCGTCATATTAGATAAACCCTGCTCTGCCATAGCAGCACGTACAAACTCCACTTCATCCCCTGCGCCAACTAACACAAAATGTGCGCTGTCTTCGGTGCGCATGGCACTGGCAAGGCGCACGATATTCATCATATCTTGGGCATGACCAATATTACCACCATAAAAAAAGACCACCTTGTCCTCTAAGCCCAATGCCTTGCGATACTCTGTGGAACCCGCTGGCACCGGCTCATCAGCAGCCCAGTTATACAACAAATCCAAGGGCTTTTTGACAGCACTGGTCGTAGTAAACCACGCTATATTCTTAGGCGATTGAATGCCAATCGTATCCGCTGCACGATAACTGAGAGCTTCAAAAAATCTAAAATAACGCGTAATAGGTGAGGTTGCAGATAACAGACCATTATCAATCACCCACTGTGGAAAAAAATCACGTAACACCAAATAACTGCTTGCGCCCCACAAATCCTTTAAACGGTTTACCAAGCGCCCCCAGAAAATACTCGGTGAATAATAAACAATTAATTCATGGGGGTGCGCTTTAAAATACGTTTTAAAAGCACGCCAGGCATGAAAAGACAACAACGTTTCATTAATCGCCCGTTTTACTTTAGACACATTCTTGATCTCGCCGGAGCGAAAACGACAAATCGTCACACCATCCAATTGCTCAATGGCAAACTGTTCAGTCAAGCCGGGTGCAGGTGTAATAACCGTCACGTGATGGCCACGTGACACAAACTCAACGGCCAACTCATGCATCATTTTGGCACCGACTTTAATACTGTCGGGTAAATAATCATCAATAATCAGGCAAATATTCATCGGCTTAATACTTTTGCCAAACCACACGATTAATATAATCGGTATAAGATAGAATAATGCGCACCACCTTGTCAGACACATTCGGCATAGAATAATCACTGACCGGCCGGGTCACTCGCTCTGTGCTAACTACTTGAGCTTCTAAAATATTTAAGCCCTGCAAAATGCGGTCTTTATTTAAACCCACCATCATAACCGATGCCTCTTCCATGGCTTCTGGTCGTTCATGTGCTTCCCGGATATTAAGGGCAGGGAAGTTTAAAATAGAAGACTCTTCCGAAATCGTTCCGCTATCGGACAACACTGCTTTTGCCTCTAGTTGTAACTTAACATAATCAATAAACCCCAAAGGCTTTATTAGTTTGATTAACGGATTAAAGACT
>CAJAHC010000489.1 GCA_903939355.1 uncultured Methylococcaceae bacterium
ATGGCTATTAAACAACCTATCTATGTGTCTTAAAAAACTTGACCACTACAGAACATGGGGTTCTTTCGGACATAAAAAAGCCCTACATTTTCATGTAAGGCTGATTGTTTTTTGGGATTATAGTGACTGTAATTGCATCCTGCCCTGCAAAGCTTAACTTAGTGGGGCGCTGGTCAGTGTATTAATCTTAATTGGTCTGCCAATCTTGCCCGTAAAGCAGATGTCCCTTGCGCATCAGCAGTAAAATCACGACCCTTAAATTGGCTCTCAATAAAATCAACTGCAAGCGCATTTTTTCTTTTTACGTTTGCAATGACTAACGGGTAATTTTTTATTTCGTTGAATAAAAATGCGCTGTAGGAATGCTTATTATCATTGATGCTACCCCCTATGAAAACAGTAGGATTAGCGTCGATTTTAGTGATTCTATTAATGAAAAAAAGATGTAATACTAAAAATGGGTCAGGAGCCACCTGCGCAAGGGCACTTACACGTGCAGCCTTCTCCTGACCTCTATCCCCGTGCTTCCAAAAACCAAAACTTTTTTCATTATGGTACCATTCCCTGTATTTATTTGTGGCAGTAGTGATGGCTTCAACCAGCTGAGAATTTACTAAGGGACGGTAGAGATCGATTAATGTACGTTCATTCTCCTGGAGCCACATGATGTCAAAAGTCGCAACTACCTCTAAATCTACTACTTGTACCAGTTCAGGGTCTTGTAACAGTCCAGGGTCGTTCGGTCTAAACAAAACCTGCTTAGAACTCGTGGAAAGAGGGAAATTTTTGGCTGTCTTCCTCTCTAAGTAAACTTTTTCAGCTTGATCTAGCTTGTTTCCAGCCATTCTTAACTCTATTTCTCTCTTTATAAATCTTTTGGTTATATTTTTGCTCAGTTTTGGAAATTGGCTGGAAAAGTTATAATATTGTCCCTGCTGACCTGGCTTTGTCCGCTCAGATTTAAATCGAGAAATATATTCTGTAGAGTTAAAATTTTGGAATTTGGGATGCTCCAATCTGAATTGTTCAGGAAGAAATAGGCTAGTGAATATCTCTGGTTGCGTTAGCCAGTCTTCATGAATGTTGTAATTCGAATCAGAGCACATACGATCGAACAACGCCACCCACACGACTTCAGAACGAGCTTCTGGGGAAAAACCGCTATCCTCACCATTAATCGTCCAATTGGGCCAATCAGCCGTCTCTATTTTAAATTGGGAATAATATCCCATTTTTGTTAATAAAAGAAAAGGGCTGCTTTTTAAAGCTAATCGGCCATATCCTGGTCCTCCATTACAATAATACATTATGATAAACCAGTGAATCCGATGTGTGAAATCGCCGTGATCTGGAGACACATAATCTTTGGCTAAAAGTCCCTTGCCTTTAGCTCGATCATCTGTTTTTTTGAAATCCCAATCTTTTATAGCACCGACATATAATGGTGCACCTTGTAAGTTGATTTGTTGCTCCCGCTCTTTTCCGAGTAGCACTTTGCTTAGAGCCTTAGGCTCATCACCTTCTCCAAATATTTGAGACTCCAGATAACGAAGCGCCGGCAAAAACAGTTCCGGCGTAGTTAGTATTTGCTGTATAGTTTGGAAATCATTCCAGTATGTTTGCATCGCCGCCAATGTATTAGGATTCAAATTTTTATCGCCGGGAACAAAAATTTTATTTCGGAGTCTAACTTTTGCTGGTTGAACTACCATCGGGCAACTTTGGTATGGGGTATGATCGCGCTTTATGTTGGCGTGTTTCTGGCCAGAAATGAAAGCATCAGCACATCGTTCGGCTTCATTTTCTAACTCAAAATCATCAAGTAGATAAGGGCCTGCAGAATGATTTATGTGGATGCGTCCTTCGCGCTGCTGTATTACATGGGTTAACTCATGTGCGATTAAGCGCTGCCCATTTTTGAGGTCAGGACAATAACTGCTGGGTGCGAAGATAATTTTGGACCCTGATGTAAGCGCTAAAGCACCTATTTTTTGAGCTATAAATCCTTCATGTATGCGAATTTTAGAAAAGTCGGCTTGAAAGAAATCTTCGAATTTGAGCCTGAGTTTTAGAGGAAGCGCAGTGTATCTAATTTGAGGTGAGCTAATGAATTCTTGAAATACATTTGATTGAAATTTTAACATCTGACCTAGCCTTTGTAGTTTGGTTAAAAATCACATTTAATTTTATAAATAGTCAATATGAAGTGCAATAAAATTCAACCGCCCACCGACTCCAGATACGGGTTCAACCGCTGGAGATTCTATTAACTGCATAATCAAGGCTACAGACTATCACACCAAGATAATCGAATGGCAACTTTTTAAAAGAGGACCTTAAGAGTTGTCTTCTAAAGAGTTTTACATAAAAATAAAATCAGGATGATACACTGACACATTTAGGGTTGATTCTGATCTACCGAATAACACAGGCAACCACCTTTAAAATATTATCACTAGTTTTCGTCATACTTTCACTGGACAGGTGAGCATAGCGTTCCGAAATACTGCTATTCGCATGACCCAAAGCTGCCTGAGCATCATAGAGACTGCCACCGGTATTCATGATCAGACTGGCCACTTTTATTACCTTGCGTCGGTAAGAAAATAATTTCAACCGTATTAGAAGTCTCTAAAAATTTAGATTGGATATTGGTCGGTTAAATGACTAAAGAAAGATGATAGGGTTTGTAAAGTATTCGAGAGAAGACAGGAATAATCCCTCCCACCAAAAACCTTCAGGCATAAAAAAAGCCCCGATCAAATCCGAGCCTTAAGAATTCATGGTGCCCAGGGGCGGAATTGAATCGTCGACACGAGGATTTTCATTCCTCGGCTCTAAAGAAAGTTCCGACACTTATTGATAGAGCATATTATTACCGAACTACCGATCGCCACGAATGTCCGGTTCAGAGAAGCCTAAATTCATATTCGTATGGCTGGTTTGGGTCGTTAGTACTCATTCAATTACAACTGAGTAAAATGAATAGAATCGAACTGACGATCGCTCAAAATCAACGCCTGCAATCAGCCAGAAATTGATTGAATATATCTAAGGTTGTATTATCAAATTAACATATGGAGTAGTTGCTAATTAGTGGAGATGATTACGATTTTACTTTATAACAATAGGCTGGTTAATACTGGCCTTTTTGTATCCCGTAATTCAGCAGGTAATGTAGTGAATTTATTAATTATTCTTAGATGAGAATATAAGTCATCAAATAATAGGGTGTACCCGTAGGTGTACCCATTTACAGAAATAAAAGTATTATTTGCTAATAAATCAATATGTTAAATTAATAATCTCTGTTTTGTTGATAAACATATCTTGGCATTATACGACACAAACATCAATTCTACACAGCCACTACTTCGGTCCAAGCCAAGATACAAGACTTTAGATATGAAGTGATTATGTCTAAGTACAGCCAATTACTCTTTCGATAATAATGCTGAGTTGACTTGCTTTAATATTCAAGCCTTGCTCTGCAAGTTGGTTATTATTACTTTCATTGTCATTGTAGGCTTGCCTGTTCTACCCATGAACTGATATCTGTGCCTTAAGATGGAATCGGATAGTTCTTATAAAACTGGTTATTTTATTATATCTAGCTGTCTGCTTGTATTTAAGGCTGAATCAACCCAAGTACTGATGGGGCGTGTTATCTTCTGCATCAACGAACTAAGGACTATGAAAATACACAGCCAAAATATAACGGTAAGCCAAGCAGGAAAACAACTAAAAAGCTGGTCATAGCGTTGTAGCAAAGGCCAGTGTATGAGGTAAGTTTCATAAGAATAGAGACCAAACAAATAGAGCACCTTACAATCAAACTTTTTCAGCGAGAAGAAAACAACCAACATGGCCATTGCAATCAGGCTCGTTGTTTGTCCAATAAAAAAATCTGCATTTATTCCCCACGTTCTAAGTTCTGATGTGAGCTGTGGCCAATCACTGGGTTTACTGTAATAGATCATATAAGCAGCGAGCCCGGCTGATAGTGCCAGTACAAATGGTCTACCCATCCCCTCGTATTTATTTCTAAACCAGATAATATTTTTTGAAAAACTAGTATTGCCGGTTAGTAACCAGGCTAATAAAATTCCTAGCGAGAAAGCGTTGGTGTGTAGGCGATGTAACCAGTTTGCTTGCAAATGAAGCGGATCCATAATGGCGACAGCATTGGCGACAACAGCCAATAAAATGGCTGTCAACCAAGGTCGTTTGGGCATAAATAATATTGGAAATAGTACGTAAAACACCACCAGCCAATTGATATACCATAATGGAGAGTCAACATCATCATATGCACTGGCCGTGGGGAACCACTCGGCTAATGACTCTAGTATGTATTTTAGACTGTAAGTAATATGGAGAACTTCATCATCTACAATGAATAAAATAATTAGAACCAACCAGAACGGAATAAATACCTTGGTTAAGCGCCGGCGATAAAATTCTGAAATAGAGAGTTTTTTTTTCAACATACTTACTGTAAGGCCAAAACCCGACATTAGCAGAAATAAATCAACACCCACTCCACCCGCTATTGATAGAGGATACAAAAAATGACTATCATTAACTAGAATATAGCTGATGTGAGCAAAGACTACGCTTAAGATTCCAATACCTTTTAGTTCTTCTGTTACAGACGTAGTAAATAACTCAGTGTGTTTGGTTTTTCTTAACGACAGTAGCAGTGAGAGTATTAGC
>CAJAHC010000490.1 GCA_903939355.1 uncultured Methylococcaceae bacterium
ACATCTTGGATAGCCTTATTTGAAGGTTATGACGCTATTCCCACTTCAGAAGGGGTTAGTAGAGCGACTACGCGTACCGTAGTTAATTCAGCTTTTAGTATTTTAGGTCTGGATTTTATCCTGACTGCACTCATGTTTGGAGAAAATTAACATGCAGCACACCAGTACTCAAGACACACTCGTCGGGCTTTTTGTCGCGTCAGGGATTGTCGGATTATTCTTTCTTGCTATGCAAGTCAGTAATTTAACTTCATTTGTTGATGAGGATAGTTATATTGTTACTGCGCGTTTTGAAAACTCCGGAGGTCTAAAAGTTAAATCTCCAGTATCCGCCGCAGGCGTAAAAGTTGGTAAAGTTAGTTCGATTTATTTCGATCCTAAAACGTACCAATCAGTAGTCCAGTTGAGTATTAATTCCAAATACAATACGCTTCCAGATGATACTACTGCTAGTATTTTTACAGCCGGTTTATTAGGCGAGCAATATGTAAATCTTGAGCCAGGTGGTTCTGATGTTTATTTGCAAAAAAATGGAAAGATTGAGATTACTCAGTCCGCCATTATTTTAGAAAAAGTAATAGGTCAGTTTCTGTTTAAGTCTGCGGAAGAAAAGAAGTGACAAAACTGAGTATAGTTGCTCAAGGGCCAGGTTGTTTTATTGTCAATGGTGATTTGACTTTTTCGACTATTGACATCAATACGGTGAGGTCATTCGCATTTTTAAAAGTAACAAAACAGGTTACTATTGATCTTGGCCGAGTTGTTTGCACAGATAGCGCAGGACTTGCATTAATGATGGAGTGGATCAAATATGCGAGGCAACATCGAACACAAATAGCGTTTAAAAACATTCCCGAGCAATTGCATAATCTGGCTAAACTCAGTGGTCTGGATAAGACAGTGCATTTTGCAACTCAAACTATAGAGGGGCCTGTTCTTGACCCTTACCTAACAAACAGATGATCTAGCATACCGATTATGGATAAATTAATAATTACTGGCGGTGCACGTCTGTCTGGAGAGTTACGTATCTCTGGTGCAAAAAATGCTGCTTTGCCTATACTGGCGGCAACTTTACTTTCAGAAACACCTGTCAGTGTCGGTAACATTCCACACTTGCATGACATCACTACGACCATGGAGTTATTGGGTCGTATGGGCGTTCATCTAGTTGTCGATGAGAAAATGAATATTGAAGTTAATAGTAGCACTATCACGAGTTTTGAAGCTCCCTACGAACTCGTAAGAACTATGCGTGCCTCTATATTAGTATTAGGACCTTTATTGGCAAGATTTGGTGAGGCTCGTGTTTCTTTGCCAGGTGGTTGTGCAATTGGTTCTAGACCCGTTGACATTCATATTAATGGGTTGATTAAGATGGGAGCCACTATTACGGTGGAGGCTGGATTTATTCACGCGACAGTGGGTCGACTAAAAGGCTGTCGTTTGGTACTTGAACAAATTACTGTTACAGGCACAGAAAATTTATTGATGGCAGCTACTTTGGCAGAAGGCACTACCATTATTGAAAATGCAGCTAAAGAGCCTGAAGTGACAGATTTGGCTCATTTTCTTAATGCAATGGGAGCCAAGATTACTGGTATAGGCACTGATGTGTTGGTGATTGAGGGTGTTGAAAGATTGGGTAAAGAGAATCTTCATTATGATATTCTTCCTGACAGAATTGAAACCGGCACCTATTTGATTGCAGCGGCTATTACTGGGGGGAAAGTTAAGCTTAAAAACACTCGTCCTGACACTTTAGACGCTGTTTTGGAGAAATTAGTTGAAGCGGGAGCTGAGATTACT
>CAJAHC010000491.1 GCA_903939355.1 uncultured Methylococcaceae bacterium
CGCCCCCCCCCCCCCCTTTTACCTCTTTTACCAGTTTTTGAAACACCGATGGAAAAATGTCAGGTCTTCCTTTTAGCCATTTCGCGTCGACGAGGCAAAATTCGATAATATCGTAAACTTCATAAAAAATGATTTACAAAAAAATAAAAGCGATTATGATATTGGTACTGATGAAGATCTTTGAACATGCCGGTCAAAGATAACCCAAAAGACTTACCAACATATCCATCGGACAACGGCAAAAATCATTACCGTCCTAAAGCAAGCGCACCCTTCAGATTAACCCAAATTAATCAACGCTTGTATTTGTATCCCAGCGATACAAAAAGGATGAAAAATTAAATGTTACAAACAAATATAAAATCGCCTAATAAAACCTTCATAGGCAATATACCTTCGCTAACACCAAAGACTGAAGCTGTTGCTGAAGTCGAAATTATCCCTAATACCAACGACATTAAAATCTCAAACAGCGATTTTATCGGTCACATTTTTAGCGATTTACCCAAAAACACTTACGCCGCGGTTTGTACCAAGTCAGGCGATCCAACTAAAAATGGATGGAGTGCGAAAAGAGCGGATCTTTATTCCAATCAACTGGCATCGACCTATAACAATTATTTAAATACATCCAGCTTTAAAATTATGGATGATGGTTTATTCAATGTTCGAAAAGACAATTTTTCGTCGACCCACTTTCTATTATTGGATGACTTTGGCACCAAGATCGCTTTTGACAGGCTAAATGACTTCAAACCTTCTTGGCTCCTTGAAACCAGCCCCGGGAACTTTCAAGCGGGCATCATCTTCAAAGAGCCTATCACAGATGCTGCGGTCGTTAATCAGTTGCAAAAAGCGATCATCGCGGCGGGGCTTTGTGATCCTGGAGCGAACGGCCCAACCAACCGTTGGGGCAGGTTGCCGGAGGGCATAAATGGTAAAGTCAAATACACGGATCAAGAAAATCGGCCTTTTCAGTGTAAATTGGCTTCATTCAACCCCCAAATTCGTTATACAGTGGAGGAGATTGTCAATGGTCTGAAACTGACGCTGTTGGTCAATCAACCAAGCAAAAAAGAAGTGTCGGGCAAAGAACCTATTGCCTATGAAATATTTAAACCCAAGGCAGCTTTGAACCCGGTGTTAACCAAGCTGAAAGAACATGGCCTCCACAAAAATCCATTGGACGCAGGCAAGCATGACATAACGTGTCCTTGGTTGAATGAACACACCGATGCTGTTGACTCAGGTTCAGCGTACTTTGAACCCAATGATCGATTCCCATTGGGTGGGTATTGTTGTCAGCACTCACACCGTGAAAAATACCATATCGGCGCATTGCTGGAGTTTCTCGGCTTGGATGATAACGAGGCACGCAATAAGCCCATCATACGGGTGGCACAAGGCGAGATCCATTCCATCATCGATGCTGTGGAAAGAGTGTTCATGGATGCAAACACAATTTACCAAAGTGGTGGTTTGCTGGTTGTCATTAAAACGGACCCCCAAACGGGGCAAGCTGAAATAATGCCCATCAATAAAGATGCTTTAACAAAACAATTATCGGCTCAAATCATTTGGGAGAGATATGACGGCCGTGCAAAATCGCTTGTTCGTTGTGATCCGCCCACTCGACATGTCGCAATATTTTATAATGCCCAAGAATATAAATATTTACCCGCTTTAAGAGGGATCTCGAGGCAGCCCTATTTCAGGGAACAGGATGGGCAATTGGTTACTGCTCCCGGTTACGACGTGATATCAAAACGTTACGGTGTGTTCGACGCAAAGGCTTATAGCTTCCCCGAACCCACTCGAGAAGCTGCTGAAGCTGCTTTGGAACTGTTGAATGTGCTGCTGGAGGAGTTTTGTTTTCTCACAGAGCATGATAAATCGGCCGCAATTTGCGCGATACTTACTGCGGTGACACGTCCCTCTCTAAATTTGGCGCCTGGGTTTCATGCTGGAGCTCCCTCATCAGGCAGTGGTAAGAGTTATTTGTGCGGTGTAATAAGTCAGTTTGCAACGCCCGGTGAAAGCCAAGCTGTGAGCTATCCTACGACATCGGAGGAAGCCACCAAAAGCATGCTATCTGCATTATTGACGGGGCCTGCCGTGATTGAATTTGACGATATGGCGACCGATTGGATACCTCATGGTGTGATCAATCGCATGCTAACTTCGGAAACGATCACTGATCGCATTCTCGGCGTAAGCAAAATGGCAACAGTAAGTACAAGAACTTTAATACTGGGCTCCGGCAATAATGTGGGACCGATCAGAGATTTATCACGGCGCGTCTTGACCATTCATCTGGATACGCGCTCTTCAACACCGGCAACCATTCAATATAAGGGCTCCCCTATTGATCAGGTTAAGGCGAATCGCGAAAGTTATATTACGGCCGTACTGACCATTATCTTGGCTTGGCAAGCAGCGGGGAAACCTAAAGCGACAGTTGAGAACATCGTCAGTTACAGTGGTGATTGGTCAAACTATTGCAGGCATCCATTAATCTGGCTAGGGTTACCCGATCCTGCAACAAATTTGTTGAATCAATTGAAAAATGATCCGGATGCTGAAAAATTGAGCGAGCTGATGACCGAGTGGTATCGCGAGTTTGGTTCAATTGCCGTGACCGTTCGCAAAGTGGTTGATCTTGCTGTCAATTGCAGTGATGCCGATGCTCTGAATGATGCGCTGGCCGAATTTCCCATTATGGAGAGGGGTGTCTTCAATCGAGGCAAGTTGGGTTGGATATTGAAAAAGAATGTCGATCGCATCATCAACGGCTTCGAATTTCGTAAAGCCATGGCGGATGGTAGAAACGCTTGGCGAGTGGTCAAGGTTGATACAACCAATCCTGACAATGAAAAGCCCTTCATGTCTGATCCTGAGAAAAAAAGAGTGGAACTTCAGGAGCATCTGGATGAAGTGCTGGGGGCGCATCTATACAAGAGATGATCCATCACACAAAAATGACTTAATTTAACCGCTATTTTTCGCGGGTGGTGACTAAAAAGGGGGAAAGCGGTGAAGGTGGTGTTTGAAC
>CAJAHC010000492.1 GCA_903939355.1 uncultured Methylococcaceae bacterium
AAGATCAAACTTATTATAATCCGAAAGAAGCCTGCATAATTATTGAGGCGCACGTATATTAGCCTCCACTTCATTTGTTATTGGTTTTGATATAAGTGGAACTGGGGTTGACTTGCTCCAAACAATCATTAACTCTCTGTTCCGGTCTAACAAAGCTTTTGGAGTAGCAGTTATATTTGAAAAAGCCTTAGAAGGTTGTGAAGTAAATTCATCGACAACGGCAACAGGATAACCGTGGGGGAATGTACCCCCCAAACCTGATGTTATCAACAAATCACCAGGACGAATATCTGCATTACTAGGCAAGAAAGGTAACAAGAGGCGATTTAATTGGCCGCTACCCACGGCAATTGTTAATAAACCATTTCGATTAACTTGTACAGGTATAGCATGATTGGGATCGGTAATTAACATGATTTCAGAAGAAAACGGTAATGCTCGAAATACCTGACCTACAACTCCATTAGAATCCAATACTGGCTGTTGGGGATGAACGCCAAAACGGGTGCCCTTATTTACTACAACAAGATGCTCATAAGGTACAATATTGACTGACAATAACTCAGCGACTAACACTTGTTCACCCAACTTAAAAGAATTTTCCAATAAGGCCCGTAAACGAATATTTTCATTTTCCAAGGCAGAAAACTTAAGCATCTTGGTCTGATTAATGAGATATACCTCTCGTAACTTCTCATTCTCCATTTTTAATGCTTGATATGAACTTATAAAATTACCAGTCTTTTCAACAAGAACAGTGGGCAAATCAACCAGATATTTTAATGGATCAACAAAAAAGGATAGCGCGCTTCGAAATCCGTCTATTTTCGAACTTCTATGCTCCGATATAAGTAAAACAATAGAAACAATCACTGCAACCATTAAGCGGGTGTTGATTGATGGGCCAGTGGCAAATAAAAGTTTTATGGGAGTTGCCTCGAATAAAAAGAAAGACAGCTTACCTCTAAAATTGCATCTCTATGCGCTGTCAAAATAAACGATTTAAAAACTGTACATCACTCCAATGAGAAAGTTGAAAGTCCTTTTTTATCCAACATTTCCAAAACCATGCCGCCTCCCCTAGCAACACATGTTAATGGATCTTCAGCAATGTGAACAGGTAATCCGGTCTCTTCAGCCAACAGACGATCTATATCTTTCAACAAAGCACCTCCGCCTGTTAAAAAAATACCTCGCTCAGCCACATCAGAACCCAAATCAGGCGGTGTCTGCTCCAGCGCGAGCTTTACTGCACCAACGATACCAGCTAAAGGCTCTTGCAAGGCTTCCAATATCTCATTGCTGTTCAACGAAAAGGATCGTGGAATGCCTTCAGCCAAATTGCGTCCTTTAACTTCCATCTCTTTAACTTCATTACCAGGATAAGCCGTACCAATTTCCATCTTTATTCTTTCCGCAGTTGCCTCGCCAATTAAAGTGCCATAATTTCTGCGAACATAATTGATTATAGCCTCGTCAAAACGATCTCCACCAATGCGAACAGAATTAGAATAAACGATGCCATTAATCGATATAACAGCAACTTCCGAAGTTCCTGCACCTATATCAAGCACCATTGACCCTAACGACTCGTCCACTGGTAAACCAGCGCCTATAGCTGCAGAAATAGGCTCTTCAATTAAATAAACCTCACGAGCACCTGCCATTGCGGCAGATTCTCGAATAGCACGACGCTCAACTTGGGTTGAGCCACAAGGAACACAAATTAAAATACGTGGGCTTGGACGTAGCCACCTATTTTTCTTATGAACCTTTTCGATAAAAAATCGCAACATCCGCTCAGTGACCGCAAAATCAGCAATCACGCCATCCTTAAGTGGCCGAATCGCCGTTATATTGCCTGGCGTCCGCCCTAACATTTTCTTAGCGTCTACGCCAATAGCAGCAATAGATTTAGATCCACGAAGTTTATCTTCTTTAATGGCAACAACAGAAGGCTCATTAAGCACTACACCTTGCCCAGGGATATATATTAATGTATTGGCAGTTCCAAGATCTATCGAAAGGTCATTGGAAAAAAGACCTCGAATTCTTTTAAACATTTTTACCTGTTTCCTTCTAAGGACAAAAAAGAGTCATACTTTATCAATCAAACAGGTATTTGAGCAAGATATAAGTATGATTTCTGTAGTAATATATATATCAGAATTGTAGAAGTACGCGATCCAAAATCAAAACATATAATACATGGCTCCTAGATAGAGCATTTTTTACCTTTACCTAATCACTAAAATGGAGAATAAAATGCCCTTAACGGCAAATGATGTTATCAAAATCGCGCATTTAGCACGGCTAGGAATTAATCAACAAGATATTGAATCTTATACGAAAGATCTATCTAGCATGTTAGATTTAATGACTCAAATGGGCGAATTAAATACTGATAATGTTGAGCCCATGGCTCATCCAATGGATCAAATGCAACGATTAAGAGCTGATGAAATTACAGAAGAAAATAATCGTGAAAAATTTATGAGCATTGCGCCACAAGTTGAAGCCGGATTTTATCTAGTGCCAAAAGTGATCGAGTAAAAAAGGTATACAAAATAATGCACACTAAAACACTTAAAGAACTAGCCCAAAGCTTACGTAAACGTGAATTTTCAAGCGTAGAGTTAACTCAGGCGTTTTTGAATCGAATCAAGCAAAATCAAAACCTTAATACATACATTACCATCACTGAAGAAATTGCCTTGCAAAATGCAAAAGATGCGGACCTGCGCCTAGCTAACGAAAAAGCTGACCTGCTAACTGGCATTCCCATTGCCCAAAAAGATATTTTTTGCACACTGAATGTTAAAACTAGCTGTGGCTCTAAAATGCTAGATAATTTTATTGCCCCTTATAATGCGACTGTTGTGGAAAAATTTAATCAAGCAGGCGCAGTCATGCTAGGTAAATTAAACATGGACGAGTTTGCCATGGGCTCCTCAAATGAAACCAGCTTTTATGGTGCCGTTAAAAATCCTTGGGATATTAACATGGTTCCAGGCGGTTCATCTGGCGGCTCGGCCGCAGCTGTTTCAGCACGTCTGGCAGTCTGTGCAACCGGTACAGATACAGGGGGCTCTATAAGACAACCTGCAGCATTATGCGGAATTACCGGCTTAAAACCAACCTACGGACGCGTATCCCGCTACGGTATGATTGCCTATGCTTCTAGCCTAGATCAGGGCGGCCCCATGGCCCGTAGCGCTGAAGATGCCGCCATCTTATTACAAACCATGGCAGGGTTTGATAAAAAAGATTCAACCAGTGTAGATATTCCTGTTCCTAATTATTGCTCAGGATTAAATAA
Organism: uncultured Methylococcaceae bacterium; assembly: GCA_903939355.1. GTDB lineage: Bacteria > Pseudomonadota > Gammaproteobacteria > Methylococcales > Methylomonadaceae > Methylobacter_C. The sequence goes on from CAJAHC010000492.1 coordinate 3,320, forward strand.
CTCAATTGACGGATTAAAAATAGGATTACCGAAAGAATTTTTTGGTGAAGGTCTAAATAATGATGTAGCT
>CAJAHC010000493.1 GCA_903939355.1 uncultured Methylococcaceae bacterium
GAATTGCGGTAATCAGTTCTTTTTTTCAACGGGGGAATGGGAATACTACCAAGGAAAGGGATTAGATCCACCTAAACGATGTAAACAATGCAGGAGTAACAATAGAGAAAGTAATAAATCGTCAACTGATCAAACAGAATACGGATCTGACTCTTTTTTGTCTAACATTTTAAAAAGTATTTTTAACTAATTATTATAAAGGAGATAAAAGATGGCAAAAGACTTAATGATGCGACGTCAGGATTTGATTGCAAATCCAACACCACGAGTACCAATCTGTTTAGTTCTCGATTGTAGCCCGTCTATGAGCGGGGAAGTTTCAATGGGTAGCGTCGTACAACAGACTGCCCCAAGACCAATCGACGAGTTAAATGAGGGGATAAAAGTATTTTTTAGTACGATACAGGAAGATGAGGTTGCGCGATACGCAGCCGAGATTTCGATTGTGGCATTTTCAGAACTTGCTGAAGAAGTCCTTGATTTCGACTCTGTAGCACGTGTTTCCCCTCCCAAAGTCGAGTTAGAAACACAACATGGAGGAACGAGCATAGGTAATGGGGTGGCTTTAGCATTGTCACTATTAGATCGTAGAAAAACCGAATATCGTGATGCCGGCATTGATTATTTTCAGCCATGGTTGGTACTGATGACAGATGGCCAGCCAACAGATGACACCCATATTGACGTAGCCAGAAAGGTTGTCGATCTTGTAAACAATAAAAGGCTTACCGTTTTTCCAATTGGTATTGGTGAAGGTGCCGATATGAATGTACTAGCCATGTTCTCACCAAAACGTCCGCCGTTAAGACTAAAAGGTATGCGTTTCAAAGAATTTTTTGAATGGTTAAGTAAAAGCGTCTCTACTACATCTCAATCAATTCCTGGGAATAATATACCTCTTGATATTGAAGGCCTTAAGGGGTGGAGTGAATTATAAATATGCGGTCTCTAATAAGAGTAGCAGGCGGCGCAGTTCGAGGCCGTTCACATGACAAAGACGGAACACCATGCCAAGATAAATATTACGTCTGGCGTGCGAAAGACAAGAAGGCTGCCGGGATAGCGTTGGCTGATGGAGCTGGGTCAATGCCTCATTCCCAGATCGGTGCAGAGTATTCCGTAAATGCAGTACTCCCTTTTGTTCGAGATCACTTTAACGATTTTTTTACAAATCCGGTAGATGGTGGAAAGAAGATCGTCGAATTCTTGTTGGAAGGACTGTCAGAAACTGCTGCACAAAACGGGTTGATGTCTAATGATATGGCGTGCACTTTGTTGTTTGTATATATACGATGCAAAAATAGAACGATACAGTATGTAGCGGGACATATTGGCGATGGTGTTATCATTTCCGAACAGGGCAACGAGATAAAAGTCTTATCCGAACCTGCAAGAGGTGAGTATGCAAATACAACTATATTTTTAACGTCAAAGAATAGTGCATCAAGTTTAAGAATATATTCTGGCGTAATGATGAAACCAGCAGGCTTTATGATCATGTCCGATGGAGCTGCCGAATCGCTATATATAAAAAAATTAAAATCACCCAATCAGGTTTTTTGTAAGCAGATATTCAATTGGTGTGACAAATATCCGCGAAAGAAAATAACAAAAGCATTGCTCCTGAATCTGGAAAAGGGTGTGTTTAGAGAAGTTTCATCGGATGATTGTAGCCTTTGCGTGTTAAGAGTTACTTAGAGAGTCTTGTTGATTAATTAAAGGCCCACATGACTGTTGCGACGGTTGTTGGCTATTTATATGGTTTAAAATTATGTAAATATCGTGAACAATAATATTAAACATATAAGAACCTAGAGCGCAGAATCGGATTTTATATGTTTAAAATTTTATGGAGGTATCAATGCCTAACAAATGGGAAAATTTGACTGAATATCTGGCTAATAATGGAAGTGCCCAGATCAAGTTAAATGATGATGAAATC
>CAJAHC010000494.1 GCA_903939355.1 uncultured Methylococcaceae bacterium
AAGTAACTATTCTATACCAAGTGCACAAAAAGTTACGCTGTCATATGGTGATACTATTTTCGTGCCCAGACTATTGAAGAACAAAATTCATATAAACTTTATTTATGTCAATCTGCTGTTCGATATCGCAATACTCTTGCTTTTAAATAATTAAATGTATTTGCGAACCCTTTAAGCACCAAAGGAGCGCCGCCGATAGCTACGGCATCAACCAAGCAATACCAGGTAGCCACACCGCTAGGAGGGTTGCCTTGTGGCAATCCTAAAACTGGATCAATCGCAGCCCATTTCCATGTTCCCACCGCAGTACCTATTAACTCCAACCAAGTGGTAATAAAGAAAGCTGCAAGATAAACCATAGGCGATCGACCTTTAAATAAATAAACCAAGAACACACAAAATAATAAGGCACCCACAGCATCACCTTGCTGCGCAAAGCCACTGATTCCCCAAAGCGACCATAAACCACAAACCATTATCACCAATGTTGAAATTTCTCGGGCATATCTTAAAAATAATCCTGAACGAGCCAAGGCAACCGCTGTTAAATAGACCATACCATGACCCGGCGGCACATAAGCCGGAACATTACTAAATCGATAGGTGTATCCACCCATAAAAGGAGAAGCAAAATGTTCCCCAATAGTCGCAAAAATAACGGCAATGACAACCTGCATTCTTACTTCTCTATTTTCACCCAGCAACAAACCAATCAGAAATACCCAACCGCTTACACCTAACGCATTTTGTTTTTCTATACTGGCATTGGCATCGCTGATTAAACAGATAGCTACGCACAAAAAAGTAAACGTTGCTATAAAATAATCGCGTTTTTTATGAGGATACGCAATATTACTCAGTGGAAAATGGCTTAGGATAAATAACTCACTGCATTTTGCTTTTAAAAAATTAATTTCTATCATTTACTAAGGCTACGTCCAATACTCATATAAACATCCATGCTATTACAGCATATCGACCCAGTTTTCCTGCCAAAATAACTAAACAAGCTGGCAATAATGGGAGCTTTAACCACCCCCCCGCAAAACATAAAGCGTCACCCACCAGAGGTAACCATGAAAAAAACAATACCCAGACGCCCCTTTTTCTTACTATCTTCAGAGCATTTTGTTTCTTTTCCGACAAAAGGCTCGCTAGTGGAAATTTTTTCGCCGCAAACATTCCTAAACCCCATGTTGTCATGGCACCCAAAGTATTTCCTATAGCCGCTACGATAACGAGGTTTTGAACTTGAAAATGCCCCTGTGAAACCATGTAAGCTAAAACCGCCTCAGAGCCCCCGGGAGCAACGGTCGATGATATAAATGCGCTTAAAAACAATCCCCAGATACTCGTCAACGTTTCTTGCATTTATTTATCTCAAAAAAAAGCCTTGCGATCAAAGAACGCAAGGCTTTAAATTTACCAACATTTATTTTTAAGGCAATATCTTGTTTTTCTTAGTATTGAAGAGTTTAATCAATCGTGAGAATGGACTCACCAAAATTCCAACCATTTTTTTTAAAAAATCAATACTGTGCGCAATTGCCTCTGCCGCCGTCATTCCTTTAAATGTTCGCCCCAGTAATGGTGCAGCAAGTAAACCTATGGCTAAACCAATCACTGTGATACCCGAAAAAATCGAGCCCTCTTGCTTTACAACTTTTCCAGCGGCGGGACTTACCGATGCAACAACAGGTGTACTCTTAGCATCAATTTCTGCTTTAGCGGCTAATTCAGGCAAGGTTGCATTATAATCATCAGCTTCTATATAAGCTGTTACACCGGGAATACTAGGCAAGTCACCATCACCATCACCGACTTTCAACTGCGCTTTCATTCCCTTTTCCATATGTTGGGCAATATCGCAATGCACTAGATAGGTCTTATCGCCAGGAGGCAAAATCAACGTTCCTGAAATTTTTGAAGGGCCTGATGCTTCCAAATGAAACATCCCCTTTGGGTATAAGTACTTAGGTAATCCATGCATCATCCATTGATGCCGTATATTATCTTCATTAATAAAATGAACAGTTAATTTGGTACATGGTTTAAATTTAAATTCTTGTGTATCAAAAGCAAACATTCTCCCGGGAAATTTTTCAGCATATTTGTGACCGGCATGCACGGTAACTTCCTTAGTTTCGGATATGCTTTTGCAACCTCCCGGCAAGGTATCGGCATTCTGTCCCATAACCATGCCACCTGCCATATCCATCAAATGGCCATCACCATGATCCATAAGCATACTGTCATGATCCTCATATTCCAGAGCAGCTAAAGGCCCAGAAAAGAGAACACTCAGTAACGCAATCGATAATAACTTAACCATTATTCATTTCCTCTTTTACGCGACAAAATTAATGCTTTTTTCAATCAATTATCAGTAATTTCAAAACTTAAATCATCTAGCCGCTTAGACTTGACAATCCTCTTATTTAAGTTTTCTCCCTAAGCATCAAAAATCACGATTTTAGATGCTTAGTAGCGAATACCTAATTTAATTGATTTAATTAGCTTTTAATTTTTCCAATTACTTCATCAACTTTTCTTTTCACGCCTGCATTTGACAAATACAAAACATATAATCCTGCAAATGCAAAAAATGCATAAAGTAATAAACTACTTTTACTTGCTGACGGTGCACCACCTACTTTAAAGCCCATATGCACATCTAATCTTTCGCCTTGAGTACGATTTTCCGTATCAGTTGGATCAGGCACTAAAGTAATATGGATCAAATATTGACCTGATTCAGGCAAGCCATTTGGCAGTTCTAAATTAACAGACCCTTTTTTATGTTTTGCACTTGGCAAGAAAAACACACGCGTGCCTTCTGGCTCTTTGGTCACTTCAAACTCAATTAACATGTTTCTATATTTCATGTCCTGGTAATCAAAAACCAGTTGAGTTAATGTATTCATACCTGGCAGTTTGCCACAAAATTCTTCAGCTGGAAATGCACTTGGTTGATAGGCGGTATAATGAATCCAATGAGTTGGTTGTAACTCAAACTTACATTGATCAGTATCAGTACCTGCCGCACCACCATGCGCCCATAAAGACGCAGAAAACAACAATCCCAAAAGTCCCAGGAAACCCCTTCTTATTAGTTGTACTCTATTCATAACACCTTCCTGTTTTTATACATAAATTATTATATGAATTATTTTAATGCTCATTATAAGTTTGATTCCATCAAAAAATAAACCGCATTTGCTATATATTCAATCCATAGCACCCCTAGCATACCACTTTATCTAAATAAAGAAATAGCTAAGAAAGCAATCTAAAATAGGTATTGAAAAAGAAAATAGTAATGCGCTCATTGTCCTATTGCTATCCAACCTTACTTTTCGTAGACTTAAGCTAATTTATTTTAAACGGAGCCAAAAAACATGTCATTATTGACTACATCAAAAGCATGGACTGCCTTACAAAGCCATTACAACCAATCCAAAAATGATTCTCTAAGAGATGCTTTTAAAAAAGATCCCAATCGGTTTAATAAATTATCAATCAATTTTAATGAGATACTTTTTGATTATTCTAAAAATAGAATAACAGAAGATACTTTACCTTTATTAATAGATCTGGCTAACCATGCTGAACTAGGCGAAAAAATTAAAGCCATGTTTACCGGTGAGAAAATTAACACCACAGAACATCGCGCTGTACTTCACACTGCTTTGCGCAACAGAAGCAACCATCCAATTTATGTTGACGGTCAAGATGTCATGCCTGAAATTAACCGGGTTTTGGCAAAAATGCGTACCTTCTGCGCAACTGTTCGCTCAGGCCAATGGAAAGGATATACCGGAAAAGCAATTACTGATGTTGTTAATATTGGAATTGGCGGTTCCGGATTAGGCCCGAAGATGGTTTCAATGGCCTTAACACCTTATAGCTCAGCCACATTAAAAGTACATTACGTCTCAAATATTGATCAAACCAATATTGTTGAAGTATTAAAATCTTTATCCCCAGAAACCACCCTTTTCATCATCGCATCCAAAGTATTCAATACCCAAGAAACCATGATGAATGCAGAATCTGCCAGAAACTGGTTGCTTTCCAGCGCTAAAGATCCAATGGTTATTGCCAAACATTTTGTAGCTATTTCTACAAATTCGAAAAATGTTGCCGAATTTGGCATAGATACCAACAATATGTTTGAATTTTGGGATTGGGTCGGCGGACGCTATTCACTTTGGTCAGCAGTCGGCTTATCCATTGCTTTATATATTGGCATGGATAATTTTGAGGAACTTTTACTAGGCGCCTACGAGGCTGACTTACATTTCTTCAATACACCATTCAAAGAAAACATCCCTGTCATTATGGCCCTACTTGGCATTTGGTATAACAACTTTTTTGATGCCGATTCCCACGCCTTATTACCTTATGATCAATCAATGCGTTATTTCGCAGATTACTTTCAACAAGGCGACATGGAAAGCAATGGTAAAACTACTGACCTACAGGGTAACAAAGTCGACTACAACACCGGCCCGATCATTTGGGGGCAACCAGGTACAAACGGACAACATGCTTTTTTCCAATCAATACACCAAGGTAGCAAACTTATACCCTGTGATTTTTTAGCGGCTGCAAACAGTCACTACAAACTACCTGGACATCACGATATTTTAATCTCAAATTTCCTTGCTCAACCTGAAGCTCTAATGAACGGCTTGACGGCAGAAGAAGTTAAAAAGAAACTACCACCCTCCGAGCATGCGGATGAAGTGCTTGTGGCCTCCAAGGTATTTGAAGGCAATAAACCATCAAACTCTTTCCTTTTTAATAAAATGACACCAAAAACCTTAGGCTCATTATTGGCTTTTTACGAACACAAAATATTTGTTCAAGGCATCATTTGGAATATAAACTCATTTGATCAAATGGGGGTTGAGTTAGGAAAACTATTAGCTAAAGTTATTTTAGCAGAACTTAAGAATAACGAATTCATTACTAGTCATGATAGTTCAACAAATGCTCTCATTAATAGGTATAAAGAACTTAGGGAACCCTTAATGTAACTCAATACTCTCATGATGCTTTTATTATTGACCTAGCAATGCTGAAATCATCGCTAGGTTAACGCCTGACTCGAAAAAAGCGTCTTAATAACTCCGAACATTCCATCTCTAAAACCCCCCCATCCCAACTGATTTGATGATTTAAGAAGCTTGCATCGCCAAGACCTAAGGCATTACAAACTGCACCTCTTTTAGAATCAAATGCACCAAAAACCAAACGCTTTACTCTAGCGTGGCTAATAGCTCCCATACACATTACACAGGGCTCTAAAGTTACATATAGCGTGGTTTCAGAAAGCCGGTAATTTTCCAGCACCAAGCCAGCTTTCCTTAACGCCAGCATCTCAGCATGTGCAGTAGGATCGTGCATTGCAATAGAAGCATTCCAACCTTCGGCAATACATTGATCGTCTTTAACAATTACTGCCCCAACGGGCACCTCACCATGCTCTTCAGCCCTTTGAGCCAACCTAAAAGCATAGCGCATCCATACCTCATCTTTAGTTGGAGTTATTATCATCCATTAGCCGTATAGTTAATATCACTTAAAATTAAAAAAATTGAAGCGATTATTATAACATTTTTAACCTATAGATCTTGACTCGCTAAGCCACAAATATGTCAACTTATTAAATTAGACAATATACCCTAACCATCGCTAGGAATAATATTGGGCTATAACATTACCCTGCTCTGATGCTAATTTATTCAATCGACATGCTTCATCGAAATTTTTTTCAACACCTTGGCCGTAACGATACATTCTGCCAAAATTGTATTGTGCTTCCGCATTGCCTTGTTCTGCTGCCAGTTGATACCACTTAACGGCCTCTTTATAATCTTGGGCAACTCCATGCCCATAACGATAAATCCTACCTAGATTATATTGCGCCTCTGAATTACCTTGCTCTGCCGCCAACCTAAACCACTTAATTGCTTCTTTATAATTTTGTGTAACACCTTGACCTCGGTAATACATAACACCCAGATTACTCTGCCTAACTACATTGCCTAGCTCTGCTGCCAACTTATACCAATTAATGATATCTTTGTAATCCTGAACAACAATATCTTCATCTAGGGAAGATATACCATCAAAATTACCAAGCCTACTTTCATCTTCTCCCCCCTTCGTTAGTTCATCGTAACTAAACCCTTCTTTGCATTCTAGTGACATTTTAGCTCCTCATAATTATTTCATAAGTGACACAACTTAAGATTTATTACTCAAACTTAATCTTTAAGTCTTAAGGTAATACTAAAAAACCGGAATATTACTAATAATCTTATCGACTAAACATTATTACGAATTAGTTTGTTCAATCATTTTAATTGCCAGACTAATCTCATTTTTTACTTTAATTTTTTCATACCTAACAATATCAAAATACAATTTGAAAACCATATTCATTTGAATTTCCAAGCTTTGATATTGCAGTTACTAAAGTGTAGAACAAATCCACTAGTTTACTATTGTGGCAGGAATATATTCGATTGCAGTTTGGAAATACTGTTAATGGCAGAAGCTATGCACCTACGATCTCATTAACAACATCGTAAGTATAATTATGTATCCATATCTAATAAATACCGATAATGCGGCAATGGAAAGCTCAAGTCATGATTTTAAAATCAAAGCTGTTCATGCTAAAACGATTTTTGACCCTTTGAGTCGTCAAGCATCAGATGTTCAATTATATTGAGGTGTTTAAAGGCTTGAATATAAAACACTTTTCATAATTCAATACTCACAAACATTTAATTGAGATAAAATCACAACAACAGTAAAGTTTATTAGAACAGTATATGGAGTAGGAACCTTCTTCCTACTTTGTATTATCATGGTATGCTGAAAATAATTAATCTTAATTTAAAACATACACCCTATTGGTTATCCCAACTTAAAAATTAAAATTAGTCCCATTGCAATAAAGTCTGAGCATAGAATAATCAACCAATTTAGGAAAAATATTCCACTCTAGGAAAAAACCATGAGCTTTTTACCCGAACTATGGCATTCTCTGAAAAAACTAATGACGATCCTAGTGTTACTCTCACTGGTAATAACTGGGGGATGGATTGCTTATCTGTATGACGTAGCTAAAAAGCCTCAAGTAGCTGAAAAGCTACTTATCGTTGAAGGTGAAAATGCCTTAGATATTGGCAATTACATCAATGCCCAACGAATCTTTGAAGATGAACTCAGAGTAAATCCAAAGAATCAACAAGCCATATTGGGTTTAACTATTGCAACCATTCGCCAAAAACTCTCTCAGCCCGAATTTAAAAAAACAATTGATGACCTTTATCAAAAAGACCCAGAAAATGCTCACATTAATTTATTTTTAGGTGAATTTTATGCCGCTAACAAACAAGATAAAAAAGCATTACTCCATTATAAAAAAGCTATTACTCTAAATCCGAGGCTGGCCGAAGCTCACTTCGCTTTATCCCTGCTGTACTTAAAACAAGATGATTACGAAAATGCAAAACTTGAATCATTAAATGCAATAGATTGCGCGCCACTGCCTAAATATCGAAACAACCTTGGAACTATCTATTTCAAACAAAAGCATTATGAAGAAGCCATCAAAGAATATGGGAAAAATAAAGAATATCCTCTTTCAGCACTAGAAGTCGCAAAAATATATTGGAGACTTGATTATTTAAGCCAAGCAGCAACCTATCAAAATCTGGCAATTGAATGGTTAAACGATAAAATCATTATGGATAAACCAGAAAATAAAATCCCATGGGGCCTTGAAATATCTCCTGAAAAAAAACTTGACCTAGTTACCTTAGAAGAGAAAAAGAACTACGCTCATTATAGTTTATCCGTTAGCTTTTATTTACAAGGGGATAAGACAGGCGCTGAGAATGAGCTAAAAAAAATAAATAACTCCCAACTTGGTCGTCAAAACGAGATTATATCTTTATTAACGGCTGACCTAGATTTTCTTGCCCAGTCTAATAACAACCTGACCACGAAGATTGCTGCCTATAAAAAGCTGTATCTTGAAAATTTGGCTCTCTAAATCCTACAGACCAGCAACCATCTGATTGTAAAAAATTAGACCTTACTAACTTCCTTAGTACTCTAAATTTTTTGTCATTAACTATCATCTAAGAAGAGACACAATGACCACTATCTTTTACCGCCCGGCAAAAACACGAGCGCTAGCTTTCTTAGGGTTATTACTATTAGCACTTGCTATTCTTGGTGGCATGATCTGGCGTAATC
>CAJAHC010000495.1 GCA_903939355.1 uncultured Methylococcaceae bacterium
ATGCTTAGCTGTTCCTTGGCCACTTATTTTATCCATTTCCAAGTCGGAGGCATGAATTATCCAATCCTGATTTCCAGGGCGACAACTGGTGTAGGCAACATCCTTGTAATTGGACAAGGTTTTACTCTCCCTAAAATACGCTTGTGCTTTGCCTCTTAATGGGGTGGTTGGAGAAATAAATTGCACATCCCTGAGATTGGCTTGGTCGGATGCTAATTTAAGCATGGCTGATTCACTGTGCATTGCCACGCCTTCATCATGGTAAAAAACATTGCCGTTAAGATCCAACACGTCAGAAACACTATCATAATTAGCAGATTTAGATGTTGATTGTTGATCGGCTCTGGACATTTGTACATCACCAGTAAACGTCCTAATTTCACTATCATACACTTCCGCATAATTTGATTTGATATCCATAGGTGCCACATCTCTTTTGTCAGATTGGGATAGAAAATCCTGTTTTGTACCGCGCTCGGCATTGCAGTTTTGCCAAGGGTCATAAGGCAGTTGCGAAGTTAGCGTGTTAAAGGATTGCTCCTGTTCAAGATCAAAGGGTGGATCTAATAACCTCATTCCAGGTTCTTCAGTAGTGGCCAGTTGAGCTCTGCTTTCTCGATTGGGGCCAATTTGTTGACAATTCCATGTTCCATCTGCTTTGTTGGCACCACAATTCCAGCCAGGTTGGTTGCTTGCTGAGCCGGGTACTATTTTATTGTTGAGATCAGTATTGGGTGAGGCAAAAAACTTTGGTTTTTCATCATCAACAGGCAGCGTAATGATTATTTTATCGCTTTCTACAGGATTTGGCTTGTCAACTTGAGTGCTTTGAACGGGTTCTGTTATGGCGGTTGGAGGAGGGGTGCTTGTAGTCTCGGGTAGAACGGCCTGGATTTCTTCAGCAGGTTCAACTATCGGTTCAGCTATAACAGGTTTAGAGGCTTGAATAGGTTGTGGTATTTCAATGGGTTTCGTTATGATCGGTTGGATAGCCTCAACTGATTTAGGAAGCGGAGCTGGCTCTTGGGCTTTAGTTTTTGTAATGGCATCACCAATGCAAAGCCATTCTTTAGTTTCTTTATTTTGTTCGCAATTCCACGCGGCTTCATTCGCGAAGCTTACCGATACTGTCAATGCGGGTAAGATAACTAGAAATAAACGGCGAAGCATAGATGGAATTAAGTTTAGTAGCGTATTAGATCATTAATCGCATAGAATGCTTTCATATATTTTACCTTAATTCAGTTTAACTTTATAACTTATCTAACATAAATCAAAACATGATGCTTGATGACCTAAGAACAATAACGATGCTCGATTGGCTTGAGAATGATCTTTTATTGACCATAGTCTCTTCGGAACCGGCATCCAGTGATGCCAGCTTTCGACGTTACTTTAGAATCAAGGCGATAGAGGGTCAGTTTATTGTTATGGATGCACCTCCGGAAAAAGAAAATATCGAACCCTTTATAAGGGTCGCCGAGTTGCTTGCAAATTCTAACGTTAATGTTCCTACTATTTTTCAACAGAATTTAACTGAGGGTTTTTTGTTACTTGAAGATTTCGGTTCCCACTGTTTTTTAGATCAATTAACGAGTGAAACTGTTAATACACTCTATCAAAGTGCTTTCGATGCATTATTTAAATTACAATCCTCCACGCATTTACTAGATTCTAGTTTACCTTTGTATAATCAACAACTCTTGCAGAGAGAGCTAGGTATTTTTGAGGAATGGTTCTTGGGTCACGCATTGGATATTCAGATTTCCCCATCCGTATGGAAAACTTTATGCACTATTCTTGTCACAACAGCTTTGGAACAACCTATTGTCTGCGTCCATCGAGATTATCATTCGCGTAATCTTATGGTATTAACTGAAAATTCCCCAGGTGTTATTGATTTTCAGGATGCAGTAATCGGACCTATCACCTATGATTTAGTCTCATTATTAAGAGATTGTTATATCGCTTGGCCTGATCATCAGGTTGATGAGTGGGTGGCAATGTACTATCAAAAACTAACGCAAGCACAGCTTATAAATTGTACGCCGACTTGTTTTAAATATTGGTTTGATTTAATGGGGATGCAGCGACATCTTAAGGCCATTGGAATTTTTTCTAGACTACATTTAAGGGATAGCAAATCTAATTATCTTAATGATATACCTCGCACTCTCAATTATATTTCTGACGTGTGCGCAAACCATCAGGCGCTTTTTGAGTTTGGTGATGTTATAAAAAATCAGATTTTACCTGCATTGGATAATTTTATCTCTGCAGCGAATAGATGAGGCATCTAAAATAGCATGAAAGTTATGATTTTAGCGGCAGGTCGCGGTGAACGAATGAGACCTTTGACCGACCATACTCCTAAACCACTTCTTTGCGTTGGGGAAAAAACAATTATTGAACATACCATTAATCAACTGGTTTCGGCTGGTTTTAATGATATTATTATTAACCATGCTTATCTCGGCGAACTCATTGAAGAATATTTAGGTAATGGTCACCGATATGGAGCAACTATTTCTTATTCGCCTGAAGGAACTCAAGGCCTTGAAACAGCGGGAGGAATTATTAATGCCTTACCTTTGTTGGGAGAGGATGTTTTTTTGGTCGTTAATGGTGATATCGCGACAAACTTCCCTTTTGCGGAGCTAAAAAATATAACAGTAGATTTGGCTCATATAGTTTTGGTTGATAATCCGGAGCATCATCGATTAGGTGATTTTTGCTTGGATACGATAGCCAAAGTGTCTTTAAATTGTGCGGAGAAATTTACTTTTAGCGGGATTGGCTTATATCATCCTGAACTATTTAGTAATATACCGGCAGGAAGTAGAAAATTAGGACATTTATTGCGGGAGGCAATTGTAAATCAACGCGTCTCAGGCCAGCATTTTTCAGGGTTCTGGATGGATATAGGTACGCCTGAGCGGTTACAGGAATTAGATTTTTTATACACTACGAGAAAACTCCATGATTGACCATACTTATAGAAAAATAGAATTAACCGGCTCATCAACTGTTGGCATTCAAGAAGCTATTGAAAATGCTATCAGTAAAGCTTCCCAGACTATATCTAATATGCGCTGGTTCGAGGTCGTTGAAACGCGTGGTCACATAACTGATAATAAGATCGCACACTGGCAGGTTACCATTAAGGTTGGGTTTTCTTTAGTCGAATAGTAGCCTGCTACATAGAGCCAGAAATTTTTGATGTTCTGGCTCAAGCTCCTTCTGCGGGATTAAGTTCAGTTGGTCTCCCCATGCATAGTCTTTGGAATATGCGTGCGGCTGAGATACCGTTAATGACGAAGGCAATAGTAATCGGTAGAGCAAACCAAGGATCGTGACTGCTTGCATGGGACAGCAATAAATCTTCACCCAAGAAAGCTGGTGAAATAGGAAATCCAACCAAGCCCAAGAAACTTAAAAACAAAAGTAATGAAAATTTGGGTTGAGTCTCCGACATTCCTCGATAAGCGAATGGTGTTGTTGTGAAGCTATCATTTTTCAGTAATTTTGTTAAGGCAATAATTCCTAGTAACCAAGCAGGGATAATGCCGCTGGCAAAGATTACAACATCAAAGACATTAGCAGGATTTAAAAAGTAGATAGACACACCCGCTAAAATAGAGCTTAGACCGATGGCATTCCAGACTTTAAAAGGACTGTGTTTTTGACTGAAGGCGCTTAATGAAGAGAGTACCATCAAAATTGATACGGGTATGGCTGCATATTTGGTAGTTGCTCCAGATAAGACAAGAATGAATCCAATTGCTGTAAAGCTCAGTAAGATATAAAGACAGCCTAACCAAGGATTAGTTTTGTTGATAATTGCACCAATACGCTTTAACGGTGCCCAAAGTACTGAGCGAACTAATAGCTCTAAATTACCTTCCTGAAGAGAAAATACATAGAGTGTGTTTTGTAACACCTCAGGTAAAGTATTACGCAGTGATTCGGGTAAAAAATGTAAGCTTGAAC
>CAJAHC010000496.1 GCA_903939355.1 uncultured Methylococcaceae bacterium
ATTTTAAAGCCCTTAAAAGTCATTTAAATAGTTTGTTTTTTAAAAAAATCATAAAAAATTATTAAAATTTGTACTCTGAAAAACCATCTATCTTTTCCACTTTTGCTGTCTAGTTTACGCAGACCACCTTACTATACAGCTTAATGCAAAATACACAAATGCATTTGCAATCACTGCAAGTAATGGTAGCGATGTACATCACAACCTGATCGACAATGCCACTGGAGAGTTTGCGTCTCGCGGAATCATGGTTGGCTACAACATGTCGGGGAAGATGAACCTTATACACCACAACACAATCAATGTTCAAGGCCAAATTAACAACCAGGAATATGGCGGGGCTGAGTTGGGGGGTGCTTATGGCATTCAGGTGGAAGGGGCAAAAGACGCTGAGATCTATGAGAACACGGTTACGGCTGTTGCTCGCAAAGCGGAGGCCTATGCATTCCGAATAAATAACGGTGCAACCAATGTTTATGTCCACAATAACCTTTTTAAGGCAGTGCGAGTTGGTAATAATATTGAAGCCGCATCGTTGAAACTATGGAACCTTGTTGCTTCGACGATGAGATTTGAAAATAATACGATCGAGTCTAATAATCAATGGATCGGGGAGAGTTCTGATGTTGACGGAGCAGTACTTACATCTAATTTGTTTAAGGCTACTGGAGATCTGGTAGGATTTGAACCAATCGAGGTGTTTCCATGGGAGAACGGCGTACCGCCGGTAAATAATTTACGATTTGTTAATAATTCTTATGCTGACGATGTGAGTAAACAATTGTTTAAGGAATCGCGTATCATTAGGACCATTAACGTTCTTGGAATTGACCCTCTTTCGTCTTTTTTACATAGCTTCACGGTGAATATTCTCGTAGCCACTTCGAGTGGTGCCCTGATATCGAATGCCAGTGTGAGTATTGTTGATGTTTTTGGTAATCAGGTTTATTCCGGAAATAGTGATATAAATGGCCGGCTTGTAGTTGTTCTTGATGAGTTTCGTACGGCGGGTCAAACACAAACTAAATACAGTCCCTATATAGTTAGTGTCTCTTACGGTAATCAGACCACGACTTATTTAATAACAGTGACAGAACTCACGAGTCTCATTTTATCATTAGATGGCAGTATTACTACTACTCAAACTCCCACCACTCACACCACCATCTCCTGCACAAGCTTTACTTACTCAAGTTGGGGTACTTGTCAATCAAACAACACCAAAGCAAGAACAATTATCACCCAATCACCAAGTAACTGCACAGGTGGAACTCCAATCTTATCTGAAAGTTGTACTTATGTCCCAACAATCACTACACCAACAATCACTGGAAGCACAAACACAACAGGTACTGGAAGTACCACACCAAATCCAACAATCACTCCAACTGTCCCAAATACTCAAGGAACCTCTTCGAATTCCTCAGGGCAGGCAATGACAGCATTAGACAAGCAAGCTCTCGTAGCCAAACTCAAAGCTCAGTTAATAGAACTTATCCGTCAACTCATCCAGCTCTTGCAACAAGAATTAATTGTGATGATACAGCAACAATCAACAAGATAAAATTGAAATTAGTGATAGGAAAAGTGAAATATCACTATTTTTATCAAATAACTTACTTTTTGTATAGTATATATTGCAAAAATATAGTATTTATTGTATACTATAGGAATATCATTAAAATTTAACTATATGTATATAAAAAGAGAATCTGAGAGTAATTTAAATAAATGGTTGATAACAAACAAAATTTTGTTAGTTTTGGGTGCAAGACAGGTTGGCAAAACTACTTTAATTAATCATTTTTTGCAAGACAAAAAAGTTGTTTTTGTAAACTTGGATATTGATTCTGAAAAAGCAAAGTTTTTAGCACTTTCTTCTTTATCACCAGCGGAAGCAATAAAGGGTTTTGGTAATCCTGATTTTTTAGTTATTGATGAAGCTCAAAGACACAAAGAAACTTCACGAATTGTAAAAGGTTGGTATGATTTTGGCGTAAGTACAAAAATAATATTACTTGGATCTTCAAGTATGAATTTGCTAAATCAATCAGCAGAAGCACTTACAGGTAGAAATGAAAAAATATTTTTACCACAATTGACTTTTAAAGAAATAATTTCAGCTC
>CAJAHC010000497.1 GCA_903939355.1 uncultured Methylococcaceae bacterium
ACTTATCGGTACCTGAATTTCAATCAGATGAATTCATACCAAGAACCCCTATGACTGATCTTTTCAACTCGCCAATATGATTAACCTATAAGGAAAAATAAGTGCGTGACAATTATAGTTCTGGTGCTGATATTGGTAATCAATATTACGCAACACAATTAGGCATTTACGATGAAATGTATGCTACAGAGAAAAAAGTGCTGCCTTATTGGGAGAGATTCATGACAGCGCTCGATAAAATGGGAAGTGAAAAGCTTGAATTGCGTCGCAGGGAAGCACAGCGCCTGTTACGTGAAAATGGAGTTACCTATAATGTTTATGGTGATTCACAAAATCTTACCAGACCATGGCAACTTGATCCTGTACCGTTATTAATTAGTAGTGAAGAATGGTCTTCTATAGAAACAGGTCTTAAGCAACGAGCTGAACTTCTAGATTTGATTTTAAAAGATATTTATGGCAAACAAAACCTTTTAAAAAAAGGATTATTACCTGCCGAATTGATTTTTGCGCATGAAGGTTTTTTGCACCCATGCTCAGGTGCGCTACAAAACCAAAAACGACATTTAACTATTTATTCAGCTAACCTGGCTCGTGGCCCCAATGGACACATGTGGGTTTTGGATGATAGAGCTCAAGCACCATCGGGCTTTGGTTATGCATTGGAAAATCGCACAGTCATGACGCGGGTTTTGCCAGATATTTTTCGTGAGACACAAGTGCACCGTTTATCTGCATTTTTTAAGTCCTTTCAAAAAGGGCTTATTGATATAGCTCCACATAAAAAAGAAGATCCCAGAATCGTTATTTTGACGCCAGGACCACTTAATGAAACCTATTTTGAACATGCCTATTTAGCATCTTATCTTGGTTATACACTTGTACAGGGAGGCGATCTTACTGTTCGTGATGGTCGTGTTTGGCTCAAGTCACTGGCTGGATTACAAGCGGTTGATGTTATTTTACGACGAGTTGACGATACTTTTTGTGATCCACTAGAGCTGCTTATTGGATCTAAATTGGGTGTAGCCGGTTTACTCGAAGTCGTTAGACGAGGAAATGTAGCTATTGCGAATCCTTTGGGTAGTAGTGTACTCGAAAATCCAGGTTTGCTGGCATTTTTACCTAGACTTGCACGTCATTTTTTAACTCAGGAACTTAAGTTACCCTCTATTGCTACCTGGTGGTGTGGACAACGACGCGAACGTGATTTTGTTTTGCAAAATATTGATAGCTTGGTTATTAAACCTATCAATCGGAGCATTGGAAATCATGCTGTTTTTGGCGGGGGCTTAAGTAGTAAAGAAAAAGAACATTTACGCACTCAAATATTAGCTAAACCACATTTGTTTATAGGACAAGAACAAGTTAGTTTCTCTACCCTACCCACCTTTATAGATCAACAGATAGTACCACGCAACGCTGTTCTAAGAACCTTTGTTGTTGCTAGTAGTGATAGTTATGAAGTAATGCCTGGTGGACTTACACGAGTAGCACGTCAAAAAGATAATTTCATAGTTTCAAATCAAGCAGGTGGCATAAGTAAAGACACGTGGGTATTAGCAAATGAACCTGATAAAACAGTCAGTTTATGGACTCAACCGACTCGTAATCAAAAAATAGATGCTGTCATAGAGCCCTTAACTAGCCGTGCAGCCGATAATCTTTTTTGGGTTGGGCGTCATCTTGAACGTTCTGAAGCGGTTACAAGGCTTTTACGAACAGTATTAATAAAATTTAGGGAAATCTTGGAGTTTAAAGATTCAATTGATAGTGAATGTTTAAGAGTATTACTTCCTACCTTAACTCAGGTTACTGGCACTTATCCAGGTTTTGTAAAATGTGATACAGAGCTTCTAAAAAATCCAGAGCTTGAGCTGATTTCTTTAGTAAAGGATAGTCACCGAAACGGATCACTCAGTTCTAATATTCATGCCTTTTTTCAAGCGGCTTTCAGTATTCGAGACTTTTGGTCACAAGATACTTGGCGTAGCGTTGACAACATCCAACGACGATGGCAACAGCGTGTCATCAATACAGATTTAAAAATTGAGCACTTACAGAAAAATCTGGATGATTTAATTACCGGTATTGTTGCCTTTACCGGTTTAACCAGTGAAAGTATGACTCGTGAAGCTGCTTGGCTAATGTTGGATAGTGGTCGAAGAATTGAACGTGCATTGGCTCTAATTGCTCTTTTACGCTCCACCTTGTCAATACGTCATGGAGATGCACTTCAGAATCAAGTGCTTGAAGCAGTTTTAATTTCAACAGATAGTTTAAGTATTTACCAACG
>CAJAHC010000498.1 GCA_903939355.1 uncultured Methylococcaceae bacterium
GCATCAATCCTTAACTTTAGAAAATGGTATCGCTGTTATCCATGCCAATAAATTAGAGAATTTGATTGGTGTCGTGCAGGAATGGTTGTCAAAATACCCCTTGCCACCATTAGAAAATGAAGTATTTTTGGTCAATAACAATGGAATGGGGCAGTGGCTTAAACAACAGTTGGCGCGTAATGAGGCTCTGGGTGTTGCTGCTGGCATCGATATTAAATTACCATCAACTTTTATATGGCAGGTATATCGAACTGTATTAGGTAATCAAATACCTAAAGAACAGCCTTTAGCTAAATCGGCATTGATTTGGCGTATCTACCGTTTATTACCAACTTTAATCACTTTATCCCACTTTCAGAGTTTAGCTCAGTTTTTGGTTAACGACACTAACAGTCGTAAACGTTATCAATTATCACTGCAATTAGCTGATTTGTTTGATCAATATCAGGTTTACCGTTCAGACTGGTTAGCTGATTGGGCTAAAGGTTTAGATAGCTTGCGTGATGCTCATGGTATTCTGCAAATTTTACCAGAAACACAATATTGGCAACCTTTACTGTGGCGGGAAATTTTAAAAGATTTGGGTGATTTTGATTCTGTTTTTGCTAGCAGAGCTTCTGTCCATGCTGAGTTCATTTCCAAAGTAGATGAAACAGTACCTAAATTACCAAAACGCATAATTGTGTTTGGATTGTCGACTTTGCCTCAACAGTCATTAGAAGTTTTAGCTAAATTGGGTAAATTTTGCCAAGTAATTTTGTTTGTTCACAATCCCTGCCAATATTATTGGGCAGATATTATCGAAGATAAAGATTTACTTAAATCTGACCGTCGGCGTCATGCCTATAAAGCTAAAATACCTTCAGAAATAAATATCGATGAATTGCATCAGCATGCAAATCCTTTGTTGGCTGCATGGGGTAAGCAAGGACGTGATTATATCCGCTTATTGGATTTTTTTGATGATCAGAGTGTTTACAAGCACTGGGATTGGCCAGGGCTCGATAATAAAATAGATATTTTTCAAGATTATGGCACTTTGGGGCAACAAAACTTACTACAAAAACTGCAGCAATCTATTTTAGATTTGGAACCTATTCCAGCAAATCCCATTTTTTTACCAAAAAATGATCAATCATTGGCTTTTCATATTGCTCATAGTCCACAGCGTGAAGTTGAAATTCTTCATGATCAGTTATTAGCAAGATTTAACACGGCAGACCAATTAGCTGAGCCATTGCATCCCAGAGATGTAATTATTATGGTGCCTGATATAAATACCTATGCGCCACATATTCGCGCAGTATTTGGTCAGATTAAAAAAGACGATAATCGTTATATACCATTTAGCTTGGCCGATCAGCAGCAACGCGGACAAAATCCATTACTAGGTGCTCTAGAAGCTTTATTGAAATTATCAGAGTCAAGGTTTGCAGTAAGCGAATGTTTAGGATTATTGGAAGTGCCGGCATTGCGGAAAAGATTTGCAATTGAAGAATCGGCATTGCCCAAATTACATCAATGGATTGAAGAGTCTGGAATACGCTGGGGTTTGAATAGTCAGCAACGTAGACATGCTGTTGATATGCCCGATAATCTAATTGCTAACACTTGGCAATTTGGATTGCAACGAATGTTATTGGGGTATGCAGTTGGCGCAGGGCAAACCTTTAAGAGTATTGAGCCTTATGCTGAAATTGGCGGTCTTGAGTCTCAATGGTTAGGCAATTTGGCATGGCTACAAGAACTTTTGGAAAGTTATGTTGAACAATTGAGTCAAGATCACACTGTAGAGCAATGGCATACCTTGTTACTCGCTTTGCTAGATGATTTCTTTCTGGCAACGAATGATTCTGAAAGGAAAACGTTAGATGAACTTAAACAATCCCTTAAACAATGGCAACAATTCTGTCAGCAGGCTAAATTAAACAACGCTAACCAATTGCCTATTAATGTCGTTCGTGAAGCTTGGTTAACTGCTTTTGATGAGCCTAATTTACAACAACGTTTTCTGAGTGGCAGGGTTAATTTCTGTACCTTGATGCCTATGCGTGCCATTCCATTTCAATTGGTTTGTTTGTTAGGTATGAATGACGGAGACTATCCCCGAAACTACCATGCACAAAGCTTCGACTTAATGGCTCAGCGAGGTTTTTATCGTCCAGGTGATCGTTCACGTAGACAAGATGATCAATATTTATTTATGGAAGCTTTGTTGTCAGCTCGTGAGCAGCTTTATATTAGTTGGGTGGGTAGAAGCATTCGTGATAACAGTGAACGTCCACCATCAGTTTTAGTGAGTCAGTTACGTGATTTTCTGGACCAAACCTGGCAGGTTGAGGGAGCATCAGATAAATTGCTGGACTCAATTACTTTGGAACATCCTCTACAAGCATTTAGTAGTGAATACATTAAAATTAATCGTGATCATCGTTTGTTTACCTATAGTAATGAATGGTTTGATCAAAGCGCCAGTGGATGTGAGGTTGGGGGTGCTTTACGAACGATGGTTGATTTACCTAAAGAAATTGCGATGGACGTTCTAGCGCGTTTTCTTAAAGCGCCAGTAAAAACGTTTTGTATGACTAGCTTAAAGTTAAGTTTTAGTGATGATAATCCAACTAGTGAGGACAATGAACCCTTTTTGTTTAATGGGTTACAACATTATCAGTATTGCAATGATTTATTAGTAGCTTTACAAGAAAATCCTGCAGAATCTATGGATATTATCTTTCAGCAACAATTTCAACGTATGGCTGCCAAAGGCAGTTTGCCATTGGCAGGTTTTGCAAAAATGGCATTTAATGATCTTTCCTCAGTTGTTGAAAGTGCCTGGAATCAATATCTAACTTTAAATAAAGCATGGCCTATTGAGCTTGAGACACTGCCAATCATTTTTGACGTTACTGTTTGTA
>CAJAHC010000499.1 GCA_903939355.1 uncultured Methylococcaceae bacterium
CTACCTCAATATCAGGAAGATAAATCTCCAGCTCATGACCTATGATTACTATGATGCAAGCAAGTACCAAAATAGCTGATAACTGCTTGGCTATAGACATCTGCTTAAGCTGCATTAATTACTTTTCCTATAATAGAGATAAGATTTTCTTACTATCTCAAGGATGCTGATAGGGGAAAAATAGAACGCAAAATTCAAATAATTTTGCGTTTGTTATTTCTTAAGCAAACCTTTCAATCATCTTTTCTGCCTGTTCAGCAAACTCTTCGAGGTTACCTTTTTTTACTTTATCAACCGGAATAACCAATGCTGTACTCAAATCAAAATAAATATAAACATAGCGCTTGCCATATTCAACTCTGACCAAATCTGCCCACGCATGTTTATTTTTACCACTAGGCGATTTTTCCTGTAAAAAATTAGCATTTGCCGGATCTATACTCAACGTATAAATACCGAACATACTCTTTTTTTCTTTAGCTGAATAATTTCTAAGAATTTGCCGACGCAAATCCAACAGCATTATTCTAGGTGACAAAATTGCCCATAACGCTGCAATACCAACTATATAACCTGATGATTTCATATCACCATAATAAAAATAATAAAAACTACCAATAAGTGCCATGACGCCAGGTACTATCCAACGATTTTTCTTAATGTTATGTTGTATCTCATCATTTCTCATGAACTGTATTTCATTAAAATGAATTAAATCTTCTTCGCCAAACTCGTATTCTATTTAAAACATAGTATTATTCATTTTGAAGTTTAAAAAATGTTAGTGCATCTTTATTTTTTTATAAACACTTCGCCTAAAAGCATTGGAAAGTGTCAACATTGTTGTTCTAAAATACCCATGAATTGCTACTTGATGCATTTTGTAAAGCGACAGATAAACTACTTTGGCAATAAACCCACCAATGCTCACTGTCCCCATTAAATTCCCCATCAAATTACCAACCGTGGTGTATTTTCCTAATGAAACCAGTGACCCATAATCGTAATAAACAAACTTTTTCAGGCTCCTACCTTTTATTCGATTAATAATCGATTGGCATAAAACTGAAGCCTGTTGATGTGCCGCTTGCGCTCTGGGCGGCACATTGCCGTTATGACCTTGCCAAACACACGCCGCACAATCACCCATTGCAAAGATATTATCATCATTAGTTTTTAATGTACTATCTACCACTAACTGATTAATATGATTGGTCTCCAATCCATCCAAATCTTTCAGCCAATCCGGCGCCTTAATGCCTGCCGCCCATACTTTAAGCTCAGCCTCAATAAATTCACCATCAGAAGTGGTAATACCTTCCTTGGTGATTTCCGTAACTCGTCTACCCATTTTAAGAACAACACCCAAGTTCACTAATTGCTGCTGAGTAGCGAGAGCCAACTTAATTGGCAAAGCGGGTAATAATTGCGTAGCCGCCTCAATAATGGTCAGTTTTACCGTACTTTTTTCGTTCAATCCATAAATTGCCAGTACATTAGTTACTTCATATAACTGGGCGGCCAACTCTACCCCTGTCGCCCCAGCCCCAACAATGGCGATAGATAGCGGCTTAATATCAGCGCTCTTTTTACCTATATAGCTTTTTAAGTAAGACTCAAACAACTGTTTTTGAAATTTAAAAGCTTGTGCAGTAGTAT
The DNA here is from genome assembly GCA_903939355.1 of uncultured Methylococcaceae bacterium. Classification (GTDB taxonomy): domain Bacteria; phylum Pseudomonadota; class Gammaproteobacteria; order Methylococcales; family Methylomonadaceae; genus Methylobacter_C. The sequence goes on from CAJAHC010000499.1 coordinate 1,660, forward strand.
CCAGAAATAGACAATATTCTGCAACACCCTTAATATTAAATGTGTTGCTAACACTACCAACTGACATGACCAAGGTATCATAAATAAAGGTACGCCTAGGAATCAACTCCTCCCCACTTTCACTTAACGTAGGACTCACCGTTATTTGCTTTTTCTTTCTGTCTAGAGCCTCCATCTTACCTAATCTAAAGTAAAAATGGTTACGATGCCCCTGCTGGAGATACTCAACCTGTTCAGATTCATCTAAAGTGCCTGCTGCCACTTCATGTAATAATGGCTTCCAGATATGTGTCGAGGCCGCATCAATCAAAGTAATTTCTGCTAAACCTTTTCTGCCCAACTTAGTTCCTAAATTGGTCGCTAACTCAAGTCCTGCGGCTCCTCCACCAACAATCACTATTTTATGTTTTTCATCATTATGCTTAGTCATTGCCTTTTCTCCCCCCACTTCATTTTTTGGCATACTATAACACTATATCCATTAAGTCCTTTAGTCCGTGATAGCAAATCAAACACTTGAGGACGCTCCCTGATGTAATAAAAAGACTTCTCGCTATAACAATCTTTATTTACTGTTTAAGGCTGTTGTGGCTTATTGCGCTTCAACTAATGATAATGCCTGAACTTTTATTGCACGCAACGCTATAATGATCGTAACATCAGCTAACCAACAGATAATCCCATGATTAAAATTATTCACCTTACTTTTATCCTGCTTTCTATTTCTAGTTTTATTGGGCGAGTTATCTTGTCCGAAACACATCCATCAATTCTCAAACAAAAAGCCCTAAAAATCGCGCCGCATGTTATTGACACCTTATTACTTCTGAGTGGCATAACTTTAGTGTTTCAGGGAGGATGGTTATCTTCAGATTTTGGTTGGATTATTGCCAAAATTGTCGCTTTGATTGGCTATATTAGTTTGGGTGTGATCGTAATGCGTAAACGTGGAGCAATCAGATGGCTAGCTTTTTTGGGGGCGATAGCCTGTTTTATTTATATTGGCATAGTCGCTGTTACCAAAAATGCATTTTTCTTTATCTAAAACCTTTATAAACAAAAATGAGTGGCTTGAATCTTTTTATCAAGCCAACGCAGCAGTTCCTTGGCGCTACCAAATGGCACCTCATCAAAATCAAGACACTGCCTATCGGTCATCACATACCAACGCGTTAACAAACTCTTTAATTGCCTTTGCTCGGCAATGGTGAAATGATGCTGTCGCATCAATTGCTCCACTAAAACTAACTCGGGGTTTGTTATCACTGCCGACATTTCAAAAGCTTGTTCTAACACTAATTCAAGCGATGAAATATGAGCCCCGATTAAATGACAAACCTCCTTAGGATTAATATTTTCACTTGAAGACATTTCATTATCTGATACAACCTTTAAACAAAAAACAAACTCACTTGAAGTAAATCTTACCGCTGTCTCATAAAACGCCGAAGCTTCCATGTCACAAAGGTAAGACGAATGATAACTGGTCTGAGGTTTTGATGCCGTTTGAATACCACAGGTAATAACAGGCAACGTATAAATCAATGAGGGGTAATAGCTACGCTCACTATCAACATCCATAATCTTATCGGCAAAAAACAATCGCCCCAACGCCTCATGTTTGTGCCCGGCAACGCCTATATTAAGAATAATCGGATGCTCAACTGATGCAAATAATGCTTGCGTGAATGCCACGCCAGCAGCCATAGCACTTTTACCAACCCCAGTTACCGTCAAACAGATTTCATTGTTAAAATAAACCGTGAAAGCCTGAATAGTCATATCTTTTTTTAATTTAAAATATTCTACCAAAGGCTTAGCTTCACAGGGCAAGGC
>CAJAHC010000500.1 GCA_903939355.1 uncultured Methylococcaceae bacterium
CCGGGCGCGGTTGTTTCCATTTCTGGGGCAATATCACACGGATAAACAATACTGGGTACCCTGCATTTACCGGCTTGGGAATATAAATTGGTCACCAGAGAATCGGAAATTCCCAGCACACATTTTGCAATGGTATTTGAAGTCGCCGGTGCCATCACAAAGGTATGATAATAACCCTTGTAAAAATGTCCGACCGGTGGAGATGAAGCGGCCTTGTCACGATACACAGGCATTTTTTGGCGAATATCATCGAGTGTAAACCCATACATTTTTATCACCTCCTCCGCCGCTTGACTCAAATATAAATCAACATCATCAAGGGTTAACAGGAAGTTAAGACATTCTTCTATATAATGACCAGAGCCCGTAAGCGCCCAAGCCAATCGTGGTTTATTCATAACAATAGTTAAAATCTAAAGGTTTTGACTATTATACCCGAATCTACCCCTGACCAAGCACAGGAGCACAGTCATGTTATTTTTGTCTATCAATACGAAATTATTATTCTGCTTGTCTAAAACTATCCCAATTACCCCAAATAGCAAAAGTCGCTCCAACGGCTTGCAGATTAACAAACAAGATTTTTCCGTCTTCTGAAAAAGTCGATCCTGCAAATTCACTCGACTCCAAGCCGTTGGTGATGTTTTTAGCAAAATCGGCTATTTTCCCATTAGGTGCCAAAATACGCATATAATTTTCGGGAGTCCCGCCTGTGCCTTTATAATCACTGTCTTCACATAAAAACAGCAACTCGCTGTTCGGCTGTAGACAGATATTGTCAGGCATATCCAAAACTGTTCGATTGTGTGATTCAAAAATCAAGGTTAGCTCACCACTCTTTTTACCCTTACGTTCATATCGCCAAACTTGCCCTCCCTCAACCTCGCCGCCATTAGTAGAAACAAAATAAATATGTCCTTGCTTATCCGCATAAGCGCCTTCGAGACGTGTAAATGTTGCTCCACCTTTTGCCAGACCTTGTTTATAAACGGCACTTTCATCAAGATCTGCGGCAACGGGATCAGGATTATCAATCGTCACCCATTTTGTTTTAAAGTGTTGCCCAGTTTTTAAACCCTTGCGTAGATCAACAGACTCCTTGCCTTTTATTTTCAACATTTGCAAAGTACCCCCTTCGACAAGATGTTGTTTACGCTTGGGTACAAAACGATAAAAACCGGCCGTATTTGCATCTTCCGTTAAATAGATATTTCCTGTGTGCTCATCAACCGCAATGGCCTCATGCTTAAATCTGCCCATCGCTTTCAATGGAATCGGCGGCACCGGCACATTCGCTGAGGCCTGAACCTCAAAGCAATAACCATGTGATTTTGGATAAGTACCGATTTTTTTACCTGTTTTATCGGCACGTTCAGCTTGCCCTAAGGTCGTTTCTTCACAAGAAATCCAACTTCCCCAAGGCGTTCTTCCACCTGCACAGTTGACTAACGTACCGCTCAAACTGACAAAATCTTTAACAACTTCAAGCGTTTTAGGATTAATGATTAATGTCGTCGTACCGCCCGCTGCTGTTTCATCATAAGGATTAGCACCGATAGCTGAATTTGGCTGGGGCACTTCACCGTTATAAATCTCATGATTACGAATTAAACGAAACGCCTCACCCACTTTAAAACACGCCATACCATCCGGTAAGGCAGGTGTTTTATGACCATCTGACATTTTGCTACCAACCTTACTCAAGAGCTTATATTCAAAGCCTTTTGGCAGAGCCAGATAAATTTCCCCTGTGTTTTGAGTGGCTGTTGGAAACAACTCACCAAAACCATGAGCGCGCATGGAAGCTAAGGAAGCATCTGCTGCAAGCGCAAAAGCGCGACGCTGCAAGCCACTAAAACCGACAACTACCCCGGCAGAAACAGTTGCCATTTGAATCAGAAAATTTCGTCTATTGATCATACAAACTCTGTCAAACACTCTCTATCATTATGTAACGGATTATTAATTCGTGTGCTAATCGGGGTAATCTTCATCCTGCTGTAGGCATCTCCAGCTATGAAATCCAACATATCGACCGCGGCATTGGTTTTATCCAACCACCGACCATAAGCATCGGGGTTAATTATAACCGGCATGCGCTCATGAATGGATGCTACTTTAGCCGTGGCGATAGTGGTTATGATTGTGCAAGAATAAACACTTTCCTTGTCATGCTCCCAATGCTCCCAAAGCCCAGCAAAAGCAAACAAAGCAAACTCCGGAAAATGAATGTGGTAAGGCTTTTTACCTGCTTCGGTAGTCTGCCATTCAAAAAACCGGTCGCCGGAATTAAGCAACGACGCTGGTGATAAGCATTTTTAAAAGACGGTTTTTCTGCGACCGTTTCTGCCTTGGCGTTAAATGTGTGTCTGGAAATTTTACGATCTTTGCTCCAAGAGGGTATTAAACCCCACTTCAAATAGACGGCCTTGTTACTTTCATCATCTAACTTCACAACAGCGACTATTTTTTGTCCCGGACAAATATTGTATTCCGGTTGGAAATCAATCAAGCCATGTAAACTAAAATGCGCCATAATCTCATGCTCTGTTGCGATTAAGTTATAACGTCCACACATAACATGCACCCTGACCTGATCAAACTGGAAAAAACATTTAAGCCATCGATTTTAACCAAGCTGGATGACCCACTATTAGATAAATACCAGATTGAATTATGGATGAAACGTGATGATTTGCTACATCCCATCATTTCCGGTAATAAATGGCGAAAACTTAAATACAGTCTTGATCATGCCCTATTCCTAGGCTCAGATACCCTTATCAGCATGGGTGGCGCTTACTCAAATCATTTACATGCACTAGCTTATACCGGTAAAATTTTAGGTTTAAAAACGAAGGGATTCATTCGTGGTGAGCAACCCAAAACGTTAACTCCCACTTTAATAGATATGCAAAACTGGGGCATGGAACTCTCATTTGTATCTCGAGCTGACTACAGGTTACTCAGACAATACAAAAATTGCAATGACTTGCCCGACTTAAAGCCCCGGCAATATTGGCTACCTGAAGGTGGTGCGCAGGTATTGGCCTTAAGAGGTGTGGCAGAATTGGTTAATGAAATTGACAGGTCTTATGACATTCTATGCGTACCTTGTGGCACCGGAGCGACGCTAGCAGGCATTATTAATGCGATTCCCGAAACGGTATCGATTTGGGGATTTGCAGCATTAAAAAACGCCAGCTTTTTAAAAGCTGACGTAGCGGCCTTATTACCTAAAACCTGTACTAACTGGCAGATTAATTTGGATTATCATTTTGGTGGTTTTGCCAAAATATCTCCTGAATTAATCAATTTTATTAACTATTTTGAAAAAAAAACCGACATTCCTCTTGAACCTGTTTATACCGGAAAAATGCTTTTTGCTCTCTATGACTTAATAACAAAAAACACTTTTAAACCCAGTCAGCGTATTATTGCAGTTCATACGGGCGGCTTACAGGGGAAAAGAGGATTTACAAGATGAATAGATTACCAGAATCTGAGTTAATGGAAGATCTAATGCAAGTAAAAGCCTATGCAGAGGGTGACTTTGAAATACCGCATAATGATTTTATACAGCAGCTAAAAACCTTTATTAAGACTCCAAATTTTAGCGGGACTGCTTTGGATTTAGGCTGTGGGCCAGGTGATATAAGTATTCGCTTTGCCAAAGCATTTCCATCATGCACTGTTCATGCACTTGATGGCTCAGAGCCTATGCTTAATTATGCAAAATCCGTGTTGCCCAAACATCTGTCAAATTGTATATCTTATATAAAAGGTCTTTTACCTGATGTCATATTACCGCAATCAACTTATGAAATAATTTTTAGTAATAGTCTGTTACACCATCTGCCCGATCCACAGATTCTTTGGCAGACTATAAAAAAACATTCCAGCCCTGGCACCCAAATAATCATTATGGATTTAGTGCGCCCCACTTCCATTGAAGTTGCACAAAACATGGTTAAGACCTATGCCGCTATGGAGCCTGAAATTCTCCAAAGAGATTTTTATAACTCATTGTTAGCGGCCTTTAGTATTAAAGAAATTACTGCACAATTAGTAGAAGCTGGTTTAAATTTACACGTAGTACAAACTAGTGATCGACATGTTTTTATTACAGGCATCATACCCGAAAGTTTAAGGACCAAAATGGACACCATCAAATCCACTGAAACAGTTAAAACAATAAACCTCGAAAACCCCGAACTCTACATTAATCGAGATCTGAGCATACTAGAATTCAATAAACGGGTTCTTGCTCAAGCAAAAAATGAGGCCGTTCCTTTACTGGAAAGACTTAATTACTTGTGCATTTCCTGTTCAAATCTGGATGAGTTTTTCGAAGTTAGGGTTGCCAGTGTTCTGGAAATGGTCTCCATTGATCCCAAAGCCATTGGTCCGGACGGCCTAACCCCAAAAGAACAACTGGAACAAATTTCCATTCATGCTCACAAGTTGGTAGAAGAGCAATATCAAGTACTTAATCAAATCTTAATTCCAAAATTCAGAGAGGAAAATATTCGTTTTGTTCGCCGTAATGAATGGAGCGCACTGCAACAAAAATGGCTGACCAATTATTTCAACGATGAATTAATGCCTATTTTATCGCCAGTCGGTTTGGATTCTGCTCACCCTTTTCCACGCATACTTAATAAAAGTTTAAACTTCATTATTTCCTTAACCGGAAAAGATGCTTTTGGGCGAAAAAGTGGTCGAGCCATTTTACAAGCACCCAGAGCACTACCACGAGTCATTCAATTCCCGGCCGATGAGACTCAAAGCGGCCCGAACGATTTCGTATTTTTATCTTCTATTATTCACGCATTTGTCAGTGAGTTATTCCATGGCATGACAGTTAAAGGCTGCCATCAATTTAGGGTCACCCGAAATAGCGATTTCTTTGTAGACGACGACGCTATTGACGATTTATTACTTGCTGTTCAAGGTGAACTAGCAATGCGTAACTATGGAGATGGTGTTCGCCTGGAAATAGATGGCGCCTGTCCGGAAGATACCGTGAACTTTTTACTGGATCGCTTTGAGCTAGGACGAGATCGATTGTTTTTAGTGGATGGCCCTGTCAATTTAAACAGAATACAGGAAGTTATTAACCTGGTTGACAGGCCTGACCTAAAATTTCCGCCTTTTAAACCGAGCACTCCACCACAACTGGCGCGTAATAAAGATATTTTTGCAGCCATAAAACGTCATGATATTTTACTACACCACCCTTTTGAATCGTTCTCACCAGTCGTCGAATTTTTGCGCCAGGCTGCCGCTTCACCAGAAGTGCTTGCCATTAAACAAACACTCTATCGCGCTGGCACAGATTCTCCCATTGTTGCCGCCTTAATCAGGGCAGCACGAGCCGGCAAGGAAGTCACTGTTGTTATAGAGTTAAGGGCGCGCTTTGATGAAAAAGCCAATATCGACTTAGCCGCCAAGTTACAGGAAGCAGCTGTTCATGTTGTTTATGGTGTCGTAGGTTATAAAACACATGCCAAAATGTGTTTGGTATTACGCAGAGAAGGCAAAGAATTACTTAATTATGTGCATTTAGGAACGGGCAATTATCATCCCAAAACAGCTCAACTCTATACTGATTATGGTTTATTTTCATGCAACAAAGAATTGGGGGAAGATGTCAGACGGGTATTTACACAACTGACCAGCTTGGGCAAAGTGACTAAGTTAAATAAATTGTTGCAATCCCCATTTACCTTACATAGAGGAATACTGGAAAAAATTGAGCGAGAAATAACCCACGCCAAAAATGGCAAACCAGCAAAAATCATTATTCAAGTTAATGCCATTGTTGAAGAGCAAGCTATACAAGCTCTATATAGGGCGTCCCAAGCAGGCGTTGAAGTTAAATTGATTGTTCGTGGCATTTGCTGCCTAAGACCTGGTATACCAGGCGTTTCTGAAAAAATTGAAGTTCGCGCCATTATCGGACGCTTTCTCGAACATGCACGAGTATATGCCTTTGCTAATGATGGCAATCAAGAGGTTTATGCCTCCAGTGCAGATTTGATGAATCGGAACATGTTCAGGCGAGTTGAAATTTGTTTCCCTATTGAAAGTAAACGCCTCTTTAACCGCATATTACATGACCTTGATTTTTATTTAAAAGATAATACCCAGGCATGGGTGTTACAACCAGATGGCCGCTATGTACAATTATTAAACACAACAAATGAAGAGCCCATACAAGCTCAATCTATACTATTAACTGAACTACAAACTTCCTGATGACAACTATCGCCGAAATTGTACAATTAGGTTCTGAAGTGCTGCGTCTAAAAGCTGTTGTGGTAACTGATATAGAAAGTTCAGAGATAAAGCAACTGATTAACACCTTACAAGACACCTTGGCTTCAACTCAAGGAGTCGGTATTGCTGCCCCTCAAATTAATGAATCAAAACAAGTCATCATAATTGCCTCGCGTCCGTCCGCGCGTTACCCAAATGCTCCACTGATGGAGCCGACAGTAATGATTAATCCAACGTTTGAAGCTTTATCAGAATCCATAGAAAAAGATTGGGAAGGCTGTTTAAGCATCCCAGCCATTCGTGCTTTGGTGCCACGCTATAAAGAAATTAAAATTAGCTACACCGATGTAACAGGCAATAAAATTAATACCCAGTTGGAAGGTTTTGTTGCACGTGTATTTCAACATGAATTTGATCATCTTGAAGGAAAAGTTTATCTGGATAGGGTTGAAAGCAACCAAGACATTTTTGCTGAAAGCGAATACTACAAACTGTTAAATTTATAAGGCCAGTCTTATGAATTGGTCTGTATATATCATACTTTGTAGTGACAATAGCTTATATACAGGCATTTGCATCAATGTTTCCAAGCGCTACCAGCAACACGCAAACGGACAAGGTGCAAAATATTTTCGTGGCCGACAACCTAAACAACTGGTCTACCTAGAGTCAGGTCATGATCGCAGTACTGCTACAAAGCGTGAAATGTGCCTAAAAAAACTTAGTCGGGAAGATAAATCCAAAGTTATCTTTTCGCGCAGTAATAATCTTACTGATCCAGATACCTCTGACTGAAATGCTTCAATATTTTGGTAGCGTTTATAAAACCTATACAATACACTCTATAAGCGCCTTAAAAAAACCTGCCAATTACCTTCAAGCAGCCATCATAAAATGAATCATTCTATTATCTATGCCCTCGATTTTGATGGTGTTATCTGTGATAGCGCCGTAGAAACAGGAATAACCGGCTGGAAAGCGGCCTGCACTATCTGGGCGGATATGCCCAAAATCGTTCCGCCCGAATTGGTCGATCAATTTCGACTGCTCAGGCCCATTATAGAAACAGGCTATGAAGCAATATTAGCTATGCGCCTACTCTATCTTAAAGTCCCGGTAGATGCTAATTACTCAGATTACAGCGATAAAATAGACGCCTTATTAAAGCAATCAAAAATCACTACCGATGATCTAAAAAAATTGTTCGGAGAAACAAGAGACACTTGGATAGAAAA
>CAJAHC010000501.1 GCA_903939355.1 uncultured Methylococcaceae bacterium
GGTTTTGGTAATCCTAGGTTCTATTGCATATCTAAATAATTTCTACCCTCTAATGACTTCGACTATTAACACCTCACAACACTTGCAGCCCACGAAAATCCAAGCCCACTAGTTGCCAAAACTATAAGTTTGCCTTCTGAAATTTTGTTTTCTGCATGTGCCCTTGCCAATGTAAATAATGCATCTGCCGGCCCCATATGGCCATATTCGTTCAACGAAATATAGGTGTGCTCTAAAGGAATATTGATTTCATTGAGAATAGCGTCTCTTAGAGAGGCTTTTATTTGGTTTGTGAGTATATAATCGATATCATTAATATCATGCCCTGAGCGTTTCAAAGCCGTTTTAATTACTTTAACATATTGTTTTACATATGTTTTGTTAATTAATCCTGCAAATACTTTAGGGTTCTCAATTTTTACATAAATACTTTCCCAATCGGAAAAAGTTGGTGTAAATGGTATTTTTGTTCCACCACAATCAATACGTAATAAATCAGACAATTCACCATCAGTATGTTCTGCAAAACTTAGGAATTGATAGTTCGGATGATCTCGCTTTAGTACCACCGCTGCAGCACCATCTGCAAAATAGAGTAAAGGGTGGCATTCTTTTATCTCAGCGGAGACTAATCGACTCAGTGTGTCTGCACATATCACCAAAGCTGTTTGAATAGATGGATCACGATCCATTAATCCGCCTGCAATACTGCAGGCTAAATTACCTCCTGCACAACCGTTTCGGACTTCAAAAGCGTAGGCATGATGACAACCTAATTCACGAGCAACGGCACTGGATGGTGACCAGTTGCGGTAGTCATAGTCGCCACCTGAAACAAAAATAATTAAATCAAGTTGGTCACCCGATATTTGAGCATTTTTAAGCGCTTCTTTTGCGGCATGTAAACCCATTGATAATGGGTGATCATTTTCATCTGCAATATGTAAATGTTCAATACCTATCCCTTCAGTGAGACGCTCTACAGGAATATTAGCTTTTCTTGCAAGTTCAGTTGCATCAATACGATTCTTAGGCACATAAGTACCAAAGCCACAGATTCCTATGTCGACATGTCCTTGATGATGATCAGCCATTTTATTCATAACTTAAGCATAATCGAATATTACACATTAAATATACAATTTGAACATAGTACCAAGCTTAGCTAGTTAATACAAAGGCTCTAATTATTTCAATTAACCCCTAAATTTAACCAATCTAAATACTTTGTAACACCCTGTTTAACGGTAAGAAAATCTTTTGCGTAACCTGCTGTCTTTAAGCCCGATATATCAGCCTGTGTATAACTTTGATAAGCACCTTTTAAATGCTCTGGAAAAGGAATATATTCAATATTCCCTTCTTTATGCCATTCGATAACCGCTCTAGCGACATTGTTAAATGTTTCTGCCTTACCCGTCCCGACATTATATATGCCTCGCAACTCTGGATGATCCAGAAACCATAAGTTTACATCAACCACATCACCAACATAAACAAAGTCACGTCTTTGCTCACCGTTAGCCGCCCCATCACAACCTTCAAATAACTTTGCTATTTTGTGCTCAATAACTTGCTGGTTAAAATGAAAAGCTGTACTACTCATAGAGCCTTTGTGCTGCTCTCTTGGACCATAAACATTAAAGTACCGAAACCCAACAATTGGGCTTGTTGTCTCCGGCAATAGACGTCGGACATATTGATCAAATTGAAACTTTGAATAGGCATACATATTAATGGGATGCTCACAACGGCGATCAACACTAAAACCATGATCACCATTTCCATAAACAGATGCAGATGATGCATAAATAAAAGGAATATTTTTTTCAATACAACAATGTAATAACCGCTTTGAATAATCATAGTTATTTTTCATAACAAACTGACCATCCCACTCTGTTGTTGCTGAACAGGCTCCCTGATGAAAAATTGCTCGTACTCCATTCAGAAACGTTGGCGACTTAATCTGTTCTATAAACTCTGATTTATCCATGTAATCAGCAATATTCAAATCAGCAATATTCAGCATTTTTCGACCATTAACCAAATGATCAACTAACAATATATTACTTTCACCACGCTCATTTAGCGCCCGAATTAAATTACTTCCTATAAAGCCTGCGCCACCTGTGACGATAATCATTCTGTCTGCCTCGCTTTATTAATCATCGCTGTTGTCGATTGACCATCAACAAACTGCAATATTTTTAC
>CAJAHC010000502.1 GCA_903939355.1 uncultured Methylococcaceae bacterium
CATAAATTTGTGAGTTGCATCAAACGGTATCTCGGCAAATCTGGGGAATTGACTCTTTACCTCTTCACTGATAATTCCGCCTTTGGCAGCAAGCACCAATAATGCACTTTCCATAGGCTCGCCTAAAATCTGACCATTTTGTAACTGACTGTTATTACATAGCGTTAACGGTAATAAAAGAGTTGATAGATTATTTGGTGAAATAGGAGGAAATATTTGTCCTTCCAAAGCGTAACCTTCTCCACTTACTGAGTAAGTTTGATTGTTATAAAAAACTGATCTTGCAGTCATTTGATTGACAGTTAGAGTGCCGGTCTTGTCAGTGCAGATGACGGTAGTGCAGCCTAATGTTTCCACGGCGGTTAAACGTTTAACGATGGCATGTTGATGGGCCATGCGGTGCATTCCAAGCGCCAAGGTCACAGTAACGACAGCCGGGAGACCTTCTGGTATAGCTGCGACAGCCAGTGCAATAGTGGTAAATGCAGTTTGTATGAGTGGTTCTCCACGCCATAGGGCGCTGATAAATAGGATCGCAATGACTGTAAGGACAATCAAAATAAGACGTTTACCAAGGCTGTCAAGTTGGATTTGGAGTGGTGTGGTTCGCTCTTCTGGCTCAGAAAGAAGCTGTGCAAGTTTACCAATCTCGGTATTCATCCCTGTAGCGGTTACCAGCATTTCCGAACGTCCTCGGGTAACAACATTATTCATATAAAGCATGTTAGTTCTTTCGGCGAGGGGTGTTGAGGTTTTTTTGAGTGGTTGCGATTGTTTGATAACAGGAATTGACTCACCTGTTAGTAATGATTCATCTATTTCTAGTGTATGGGCACTAATAATGCGACCATCTGCAGGTATTTTGTTGCCAGCTTCAAGAATGACGATATCGCCAGGTACAAGTTGATCTGCAAGTAGTTCAATAATATAGCCATCACGACGAACTTTGGCTTTGAGTGAGAACATTTTTTTTAGTGCAGATAACGATTTTTCAGCTTTAAATTCTTGATAAAATCCTAGTAAGGCGTTAATGACTACAACAATCAGAATAACTAGACCATCTTGTAAATCACCAATAGCAGCAGATAAAATGGCTGCACCAATAAGCACCAAGATAAGAAAGCTTTTAAATTGGGAGAGTAATAAATTCCAGGGAGAGTGTGGTTTTTTTTCTATAAGTCGGTTAGCACCATAACAAGTCCAACGTTCCGCGGCTATCTCTTGACTCAAGCCATTGGTTTGATCAGAGGTTAAATAATTAATTGCTTCAGTCGCAGTTAAGTTATGCCAGATATGTTGATCAGGAATATCCGAAGAACATGTCTCTCCTTGAAGTTTTATCCAAGCTTGCCAAACAGAAAGCAGGACAGCCAAAATGATGGGTCCTATAAAAAGGCCAATCGCACCAAAGGCTTTCAGTCCTCCAAGCACGCCAAATAATACGAGAAGAAAAGGTATTCTACTGGTCCCACTAATGACCAACGGGCGAATAATATTATCTATGGTGCTGATCGCAAAGAAGCCCCACACTATAAGTCCTACACCTGGCCATAGTTGATTAGTTAAAATGAGCGCAATACCAGTGGGTAGCCAAACCAAAGTGGCCCCCATTGGTATTATGGCTAAAAGCGCAGTAATTGCACCAAAAAGAATAGGAGCCTGTATGCCGGCAACATAGTACCCAAGTCCTGCTAAGAGGCCCTGGCCAAGTGCCGCAAGGATTAGTCCGTAAACCACTGCACGAGTGGTACTGGCAGCAGCTTGTATATAGTCATGTTGATATTGACCCAGAAATTGAACTAATCCCTGTTGTAATTGATTAATTACTTCCTTACCATCTCGAAAACAAAAAAATACTGTGACTAGAATAACGCCAAGTTTTATAATGTTATAACCGATTCCACCAATGAGTTTTGCCAATTCACCTAACCACTGCTTTGCCCAATCAGCAAACTGCAATACTAGTTCTGCACGGTCATTAGTGAGTCTATCTATCCATTCTTGTAAATAATGACCTAACCATGGTGTTTTTACTATGAAATCAGGTAATTGATAATATTTTTGAGTAAAGTTATTGGCCAGACTTTGATAGGCTGCTTGTGTTTCATCCTGTAATAGGGCAACTAGCCAATAGAAGACTATAAAAATGATCGCCGCAATAATTATTGTCATTAATGCTGCGCTCAGTGTAGCTTTGTCTTTTAGTTGAGATTTAAGCCATTGGTAAGGACGCCACATAACATAGGCTATAATAACTGCCCAGATGAGTGGGACAAAAAGTTCGTTCAATACCATAAAGGCAAGTATTATCAGGCCTAAAAAAAGAATGCCAGGAATGAGCTGTCCCATCTGCTTGTTAGGTAATAAGTTATTCATTGGGCTAGATTTGAAAAAAACATAACACGCTTATGATTAAAGGAACCTGTAAGTTTTCAATAAAGTGTCTTTTAAAAGCAGTATTTTTAATAAATGAATGTGTATTTAAGCTTATAATGGACGTTTAAATTGCTTTTTAATAAAGTTCTGACTGGCTTTTCACATAATATATACAAATATGGTTTATAGATTATAGTGCTCTAAGGAAGGATTGCAGATTAATCATAACTTAACTTATTAATATATCTCTTAATAAATATCAAGGTATTTAAAGTCATAATAAATGCAGATAAGGCACTATTCAACTATGGATACTTTCTGCTATAAAACTCGGGTAATTTTTTTATGATATTAAAGTATAAACCTAAAAGGACAGGGCCTTCGGAATACTTTAAAAAGTACTTGGCTAGTTTGTCTGGATATTACGGTTTATTGTTGTTTGTTAGTTTACTTACAGGTTGTTCCGATCCAGCTATTCAAAAGCTTGAAGGTGCTGCGCAAGGAACGACTTACCACATCAGCTATTGGTCTGAATTGTCGGTTAATAATAAGGATATTGAAGCCAGTATCATTAGTGAATTCAATTTTATTGATAAAACTCTTTCCAATTATAGACCTGACTCTGTTATTGAGATATTTAATAGCGTTGAAAATACTGAAAGCCAAGAAGTGGGTAAAGAGATTGTAGCGTTAGTTCGCGTAGCCCAAGTTGTTCATCAGGCAAGTAAGGGGTGTTATGATTTAACGATTAAGCCTTTATTTGAATTATGGGGTTTTCGAGGAGATAAGTTAACTATTCCTGATGACACTGCAATTATTAAAGCCTTATCCCAAATTGGTATGGGAAAGCTAGAGATAGTTGATGAAACTCATTTGGGTAAAAATCAATCGAATTTAAAAGTTGATTTGTCATCTATAGCTCAAGGCTATAGTGTAGGTCGTATTAGTGATATTTTGGAAAAAAATGGTATTAATAATTATTTGGTTGAGATCGGTGGAGAGTTAAAAACCCGAGGTCATAAACCTGATTCAAAAGTATGGCGAATTGCAGTTGAAAGACCTTTGCCTGGGGAACAGGTTATGCAAAAAATTATTAGTATGCCGGAAGAGTTGCCCCTTTCTATTATGACCTCAGGCACTTATCGGCATTATTTTGATGACAAAGGTCATCGTTATAGTCATATTCTTGATGCTCGCACGGGGCGACCGGTTTCTCATGACTTAGTTTCTGTCACCGTTATACATGAAAACCCAACTATTGCAGATGCTTGGTCTACTGCTTTACTTTGTTTAGGCTCCAAAGACGGTATAGCAGTTGCTAATGTAGAAAAGATTGCTGCACTTTTTATTGTTCAGCAAGACAAAGAGCTTATCGAATTTCGAAGTGATCCGTTAAGCACTTTAGATATTCTTACCATTCATTAATCCTTGTATAACCGGATCAAAATAATGTCTTTTAAAACGCGTATTAGTAGCCTTTTTTCTTACTGCGGAAATTGGACACTTAATCACCCTTTGTTGGTCTTATTGACTGTTAGTCTATTAACTTTTTTTGCAGGCCAATATACTGTTAACAATTTGAGTATTGATACTGATACTACAGATATGGTAGCGCCTAATGCACCTTTTCAGAAAAACTTGCGTAATTATGAAAAGGCTTTCTCTCAAGATCTGCATACAATCTTGTTGGTAATTGAATCTGATACTCCAGAACTCACTAAGGCAGCGACACAACGTTTGGGGCGCCTATTGAGTGCCGATAAAGTTAATTTTGAATCGGTTTATATTCCTAATGACAATGAGTTTTTTCATAAAAATGGTTTACTGTATCTTGATGGCGCAGATTTACAGGGTTTATCGAACAACCTGTCTCAAGCCCAATCTTTTATAGGTCGAATTGCCCAAGAGCCAAATTTGACTGGTTTTTTCTCCATATTTGAAGATGCCTTAAATACGTCAAATAAAGATCAGGCTGTACCTATTGATCTTCCCGCGTTGATTGATAAAGTCTCACTGGCTTTGCATAAGAGTATGAATGGCGACGATAACTTACTATCCTGGGAATCGTTAATTGCCGAAAAAAAACTAAGCGCTAATGCCATGATGGATAAGGGTTTTATTACGGTAGCGCCAAGGTTTGCTTACACACAAATTCGCCATGCAGAAAATGCAATTAATAAAATACGTAAAGCCATAGTAGATATTCAACAACCCGATGTGCCTGAAGTTAAAGTTTGGATCACGGGAGAAGTAGGTTTAGAAGATGATGAATTGGTTGGCATGAGTAATGGCACATTTAACGCCAGTATTTTCTCAATAGTGTTGGTTTTATTTATCTTATTGATTGCTTATCGATCTATTTTACTTACACTGGCCACGCTGATTTCATTGGCATTAGGAATGATTTTTTGTGGAGCTTTTGCAGCATTTTCTGTAAAAGAACTTAATTTAATTTCGGTTGCATTTGCAGTGTCCAATATTGGTTTGGGGGTTGAATACGCCATACATTTTTGTTTACGTTATCAGGATAATTTACGGCACCACGTTCACAAAGTCAGAGCAATTCATAGTACGTTAATTTCAACGAGCCCTTCGTTAATTTTATGCGCTGGTACTACTGCCATTGGTCTTTATGCATTCGTACCCACTGATTATAAGGGTGTTTCTGAGCTAGGTTTGTTAGCGGGAACCAGCCTATTTATTTGCCTCTTGGTAACGTTAACAGTATTGCCCGCGCTCATACGATTTATTCCTTTGACTGAAAATCTTGAGCCTAAATCAACGCACCCTTTATTGGCAACTTTGGCAGAAAAAATGGCGACGTTCACGCTCCATTTTGCGAAACCAATTTCACTGTTAACTCTTCTTATAGCTATTATTTCTGTCATTCTGGTTTTTAAGGTAAAAATTGATTTTAATCCGATTAATTTACGTGATCCCAATACGGAATCAGTTATAGCTTTTAAGAATTTGAATAAAGATCC
>CAJAHC010000503.1 GCA_903939355.1 uncultured Methylococcaceae bacterium
AAGGTGTTTGTGTGGGTGAAGAGTCTATAGTTCTCACCCATTATGTTTACAATAGGGATATGACCGAATTAAAAATCAATCAATGGTCTTACGACGGTGTAATTGGGATCAAAGAAGTGAATGATCTGCACATCATCGACCGTTGGTGTTACTTAGGTACCGTTCGAACTGAAACAGAGGTTGCATCGTTACTTGATAGTGCATGAGCGAGCTGAAACCAAATCAGAAGCTGATCAATGTAACATGCTGTTTTACATGCGTCTTGTCTGAGTGTGTTAGCAGTTGTATGAAAGTATTAATGATTAGTTATTTTGAAAAGTTTACCGGAAATGTGATTGATTTTTTTTAACCAAAAACTATCTATATAAATGAGCGGTAATGAAATGATAATTGACGATAATAGAGTAATTAAAAAAGTAATGATAAGCACAAGTTCGTCTGTATATCCGTACTGATGCATAGTAATGAAACTAAAACTAGATATTGAACAAATAACTAAGGTGTGAACCAAATAGAGTGGAAAACTTAATTTTCCCAAGAAGGAAAATAACTTCCCATTTAACTTATTAAATATAAAGTCGTTTGTCATAATTGAAAAAATGATTAGTACTGAGGCTATTGTGTTGATTATTATTCGAATGTTATTGGCAATCAAACTTGGATATTGTATGAGGGCAACCCAAGCGAAGTCTTTTTCAGGTATCAGGTAACTTAGAAGATACACTCCAATGATCATCAGCGATAAGGCTGAGTAGAAACCTATCCTAGTTTTATACTTAGCTAAAATTGCTGATAAAAATATACCTGCAATAAAAGGAACAAGGTAAGGGTTAACACTTAATGCCCAGATTAAAAAAATAATTGATGCTGTAATTAGGTAATTAAATGAAAGTATTAATGAAATAAATGCTGCAATAAGAAATACGGCAATGCTTCCGATAAATTCAAGTTTCATTGTCCATAAGTTTGTGTTGTAGCTGAAACTCCCAGTAAAAAATGTAGTTAGACCTTGCGTAAAAGCATCTATAAAACTAGGTTCAAATCTAATCGCCCAACCATTGGTACAGTAGGGCGCTGGACATCCAAAATTGAGTAACCAGGTACTTTTGCTAATTAAAGATGCTGGTTCGTAATAATAAAGCCCTAACTTAAAAATCAAATGACTTGATAGCGTTGTAATTAGCACTAGGCCTGCTAGGCGTGGCCATCTTTTAAAAAAAGCTTTCAATAAATTACTCTTATCTCCAGAATTAAAATATGACCAACATAAAACAAAGCCAGATAATGTAAAAAAGAATGTGACCGAAGACGTGCCATTAAATAAAAAGAAATACCATTCCCCAACAAAACTATTGGCATTCCTGGCTTGAGGCAATAAACCCGATATGTAAGGTGCAAAACCTAAAAGGACATGATGAATCAGGACGATAATTGCCGCCAATCCTCGCATCGCTTCTAATGGGATAAGTTTCTGATGATTCATGTTTTACTGATTAGTACTTAGCATTGCTTTTTAAATTTAGTCATGAAATAAACTTTTAGGTGCTTTGTCGAACAGCATATTGCATTCAGCCTCCAAAATGCCTCCAAAGATAATAGTCTTTCGAAAGTTAGTTTGAGCGATAACTTCAGATGCACGAATATTTATTTGCTGCCAATTATTTTCTTTTAAATAAGGAATAGATGTTCCGTAATAAACATGGGCAATACCCGTCCACTGAATAGCACTTTGACACATAGAGCAGGGCTCTGCTGTCGTATACAGATCGAATTTACTCCAATCATTAGGGTGATGTAATTCGGCGCAATGGTTAATCGCCACCATTTCACCATGAAAAGTCGGATTAAGTGCTGACTTATTAAAACCCTCAGCAACAATCTCCCCGGTTGCTCGATTTACAATGACCGCTCCAAACGGAAGTTGCGGCACCTGTAAAGCCAAATCTATAGCTTTACGCATAAAGAATTCATGATTCATTGGGTATCCTAATTAACTATCTTAGATTCAATACATAACTGCAATTCATTTTAACGTGATTGAAATAGATTGGCTGATATAGTTCAGGGGATTTTAAATCCGACCAAAGATGAGCAAGCTTATTAAAGGTTATAAACAACTAACCTAGATACAAAGATACCAGATTGAGTCATTAAAAAAAGGAGAGATGTTTCAAAAAGAGATAGCGGTGATTATAGGCATATCAGCTTCAGCCCAGAAAGAATGCTACCAAGGCAGTCAAAATGACATTGGAAGGTTGTATGTCGACCGACGCATTGAGAATTACAGCCTGCCTCTATGCCTATAGCCATTTGAGTTTTGGTCAGGAGAGTCAATTCACCGACACCTGTACTCAGCAGTATCATTGGTTGAGAGATTATGCCTTGGACCACGATGAGGCGTGTGACATTTTTCGCGCCGTCGACTGACCTGAGTTTTCCAACTACTCTCTCAAAACTGCCGCCACGCCGCAACATTTCTCAGTAACCTATACTTTTCAATGGGTTATGTGTTGCTGATAAAAAATAAACTAACCGAAACACACCGACCACAATCCGCCACGTTTCGTTTGTGATCCCGTTGCGTTTCGAGTTGCGTTTTATCCGCAACCAGACAGGCCATAGAAGTCGTGGTCTGCGGAAAAATGTTGCGGCGTTGCGGATTTTTTGGGAGGGGGGATGTGAAATGTTCCCCAAAACCAAGCTCCCTCGATTGTTTCAGAATAGTTAGACGTTTTCCGAAAATTAATTCCTATCTAATACAAATAGTTGGTTTCTTGAAAGCATAAAAGTACCATATACACACCTAG
>CAJAHC010000504.1 GCA_903939355.1 uncultured Methylococcaceae bacterium
AGAGCGTAATCCTGATATGGAATGCCTAGTTCAAAGCGTTCATAACGGTGCGTTATCTGATGAAAACTGGCCGGCGCTGTTTAGCCGCCGTCACGTTAAATCGGAACAACTTGATCCGAATCAATTATCTTTGATATGGCAAGGTAGTATTGAAGATGAGTTTGCACAAGCCTCTGTTATTGGCACAGCAGCTGTTGCTCTTAAATTATTGGGAAAAGCCAATACGCAAGAGGAAGCCCATCAAATGGCAACTAATTACTGGCTAAATAGAGACAAGAAAAAATATACTTAAAGCAAGGTTTGCCAAACACCCCCGAAAATTCGTTAGGTTACAAATCTTGGCACTTTTAGCGTGTTTTTTTCTAGATTAACATACTGTAAGCCAATCAATGTCTCTTCCTTAGAGTCAGCATCAACCCATATCACTTTAATTTCACCCTCTAACTCAATTTGCTTAAATTCAAAACGGGTAATTGTGCCTTCTTCAACAACTATAGGTTCAGTAATTTGAATCATTAAACCTTCCAGGGATACATTGACCGTAGTAAATTCAATATAAAGACCCTTTAATAAAATCTTTCCGACATAACTCATATTTTTTCTATAGGCTTTTCTTCTGTTTAATCTCTCATCGATATCAAAAGCCATGTTTCTAAATTCCAGAGCAAGTAAAATATGATCTCCTTCCATATCAGCCCTTACTATCTGTACTTCACCCGCCAAACGCATTTCAGGAAGATAAATATCAATCATTGTTGAGACCAGCAAATGATTGAAAATATATTTGATATCAACATCATCTCTGTTGGAATTTAATTGAACAAGCAAACCATTTATAGAGATATTTTTAACACTCACATTATGTTCTTCTTCACCCATATAAATAATAGCGCGTGAGGGCAAGTTATTTCGCCTGGGCCTATCTAATGCACTAGACATGATTACCTCCCGGTTAATGGTTGAACATATGTTTAAAAATGATGGCAGTCTTCTCATCTTACATTAGAAAAACCTACTATCTTTGACCTTCAAGAACAACAACCAAACCACGCAGTACTAACTCATTATCGATAATTAACTTATTTTTTAGTTGTGCAGCAACAATTTCAGCATCGCCACCCGTTAAAATTAATTGACCGACATTAGGCTGTTTGCTTAAAACATGTTCAATTAAACCCACAGCAGCAAACAAAGTGCCACTATAAATAGCGGCTTCGGTAAAACTGGCCGGCCCTATTTCATAATCTGTTTCATTGGATGGTAATCGTGCAGTTCCTGTTGACAATGATTTTCTCATCAGCATTAATCCAGGACTAATGAAACCACCTTGATGCATACCATCAACATCAATTAGATCAATAGTAATAGCCGTACCACAATCTACTATACAAGCAGAAGACTGATAAAAATGCCTTACTGCTACTAAAGCCAGCCAGCGATCTACACCCAGTTTTTCCGAACATTGATAGGCATTACAAACACCCAAGGCATCCCCTTGTGAAGTTGCGTAAAGAATATCAACTTTTGGCCACAATACCACTGCCACCTCAGTTATTAACTCTAACAACGAAGCTGAGCCAACACAGGCTATTGCAAGCTTTTCAGGCAAGGGTTGAAACTTCCATAGTGCAATAAGCAAATGTCGAGTAATCTCGTCATTAACTAATGCATGACTACTCATTAAATCATCATCTTGCAAAATCGCCCATTTGAGCCTTGTATTGCCAATATCAATTAGTAAGTTCATGTTGCTGCATTAAAACTAACTTCACCAGAAGCAAACGCTTGAAGAGTGCCATCAGGTTTGTTAATTAACAATAGACCATTATCATCAATCCCTTGAATAATGCCCGTAATTTGCTGCTGGCCAATAAATAATGTCGCCAAGATACCTTTTAAGCAATCATAACTACGCCACTCGTCAACATAAGCCTTAATACCGGCAAATTCAAAGCCATTAACAACAGACAGTATTTCATTTAACACCATCCCCGCCAGCTTATTTCTGAATAACAACTTTTCTCCACTCATTTCAGTCAAATCAGTCCATGCCTGAGTAATGGTTTGACCTTGTATTTCAGGTAAAAAAAGATTTAATCCCAAGCCAATAATGACAGCACAAGGACCATCAGCCTCACCTGAAACCTCAATTAATATGCCGCCTAATTTTTTTCCTTGGCAGTAAATATCATTAGGCCACTTTAAACCCACCTCATTGAAACCATAAGTCTTTAGCGCTCTGATAACGGCAACGCCAACAGCAAGACTTAAGCCGGCCGTACTGGCAATACCATCTTGTTGAAATCGCCAAAGTATCGACATATAAATATTACTACCAAAAGGCGAAACCCATTGCCGACCTCGTCTGCCCTTACCTGCGGACTGATGCTCTGCAAAACAGACCAACCCTGAACATGCATTATCTTGAGAACACTCTGCCAGATAACTATTTGTTGAAGTGAGAGTGTCATGAATTTCCAAAGCTGAAACAAGCGCTTTATTATGTTCGCCAAGCATACCTTGAATAGTAAACTCATCGAGTAATTCAAGCCGCTTATCCAGTCGATAACCCTTACCACTCACTGCCGAATGGTAAATACCTAAAGCAGACAATCCGCTTAACTGCTTACAAATAGCCGATCGACTGACACACAACAAGTCCGCTAATTCAGGCCCTGAATGAAATTCACCATCAGCTAATAGTGTAAGGATTTTTTTTTGTTTGTCAGAAATAAGCACTGATTTTGTCTTTTATTCAGCAAAAAAGAAGATAGCTAACCCCAATATTAATTAAATTATACGTCAAGCTAGCTCATTATTACCTATAATTTGAACTGCTATTGACATAACATATTGAAACCTACACACGTTTGAAGAAAGGTCCGTTATTTGACGACACCACTCCTCTATATAAACTTTCCACAACTAAACTGTACCTGTAAAGTTCACAGGATTAAAAAAATCCATATAAGGAAAATAACATGCCACAGCAAGTCAATTACATCCGTTGGTTTAATGAATTAACAATTGATGATATTCCTCTGGTAGGCGGAAAAAATGCTTCTTTGGGTGAAATGTACAGTGAATTATCGTCCCAAGGCATACAAATACCTAATGGCTTTGCGGTAACCGCTGAAGGTTACCGTTATTTATTGACTCAATCCAATGCTTGGGATGCCCTTCATATAGCACTTGATGACCTAAATCCAGAGGACGTTACAGACCTTGCCAGACGTGCGCTTAAAGCACGAGAAATCATCTACGCTGCGCCCTTTCCCGCAGATCTTGAAGGCCAGATACTAAAAGCATACGCACAATTGCAGCAACAATACGGCGATGAAATGAGCGTAGCTGTGCGGAGCTCTGCCACCGCCGAAGATTTACCCACTGCCAGCTTTGCAGGACAGCAGGATACTTTTTTAAACATACGCGGCGAACTGGCGTTACTGGAAGCCTGTAAACGCTGCTTTGCCAGCTTGTTTACTGACCGCGCCATCCATTACCGCGTTGATCAAGGCTTTGATCATTTCAAACTGGCCTTATCAATCGGTATCATGAAAATGGTACGCTCAGATCTGGATAGCAGTGGCGTTATGTTTTCTCTTGATACTGAGTCCGGTTTTAGTGATGTGGTTTTTATAACCGGTGCTTATGGCTTAGGTGAAAATATCGTACAAGGCGCTGTTGATCCGGATGAATTTTATGTGAACAAACCCACTTTTGCGCAAGGTTATCGTGCCGTATTAAAACGCACCTTGGGCGCAAAAAAAATAAAAATGATCTACAGTGATGGCCGTACCCGCGAACCGACTCACAATGTCGTTACCTCCGAAGAAGAACGTAACCGCTTTTGTCTTAACGACCAGGATGTTTTAACCCTCGCCGATTATGCTATCAAAATTGAAAATCATTACAGTGCCAAAGCAGGACAAGCCAAACCCATGGATATAGAATGGGCAAAAGATGGCCTTGACGGCACGCTTTATATCGTTCAGGCACGGCCGGAAACGGTTGTATCACAATTAAGCGGCATGCTACTGGAACAATACACCCTAAAAAGTAAAGCTACTCCCATTATTACCGGCCATTCTGTAGGTAGCAAAATTGCAACAGGTACTGCCCGTATTATTGACAATATCAGCCAATTAAACAGTTTTAAAGCGGGTGATGTATTAATTGCCGATATTACGACACCCGACTGGGAACCTGTGATGAAAATTGCCTCGGCCATCGTTACTAATCGTGGCGGCCGCACCTGCCATGCCGCCATTATCTCGCGCGAGCTTGGAGTACCTGCTGTTATTGGCTGCGATAATGCCACAACAACCATTAAAAATAATGCACCTATCACCGTCTCCTGTGCTGAAGGTGATAATGGCAAGGTCTATGAAGGTATTCTCGATTTTGAAATACAAATCACAGATTTATCAGGCCTGAAAAAACCAAAAACAAAAGTTATGCTAAATCTCGGCAACCCAGAACTAGCCTTTAAAACAAGCTTCTTACCAAATGACGGTGTCGGTTTGGCGCGTATGGAGTTTATTATTACCGAAACTATCAAAGCGCACCCAATGGCCTTGATACATCCCGAACGTGTAAAGGATGCCGATGAACTAAAACAGCTTAAGACACTAACACGCCACTACGAAAAGCCCGAAGATTTTTTTATCCAACGCCTGTCAGAAGGTGTGGGCACTATTGCCGCCGCTTTTTACCCAAAACCTGTCGTCGTGCGGATGTCCGATTTTAAAACCAATGAATACGCTACCTTATTGGGTGGTCGTTGGTTTGAATTTGACGAAGCTAATCCCATGATTGGTTTTCGCGGGGCTTCCCGATACACCCATCCAGCCTATGCAGAAGGTTTTGCTCTCGAATGCGCGGCTATGAAACGTGTGCGTAATGAAATGGGGCTTACCAATGTCATTTTAATGATTCCATTTTGCCGACGCGTCCAAGAAGCCAAAAAGGTATTAGACTTCATGGCACAACTGGGCTTAAAACGTGGCGAAAAGGGACTGGAAATCTACGTGATGTGCGAAATACCCAATAACGTCATCTCGATTGATGCCTTCTCTCAACATTTTGATGGCTTTTCCATCGGCTCCAATGATCTTACCCAGCTAACTTTAGGTGTAGACCGTGATTCTGCGATTGTCGCTGAAGACTTTGATGAACGTGACCCCGGCGTTAAAGAAATGATCCGCCTTGCCGTTGAAGGTTCAAAACGCAATGGCAAACATTGCGGCTTATGCGGTCAGGCACCGTCAGATTATCCTGAAATGGCTGATTATCTGGTTGAAATTGGTATCGATTCAATGAGCCTTAATCCTGATACCGTATTACTAACTACGCAACAAATACTCGAAACTGAAAAACGCTTGGGTAGGTCTTAAATGGCTTCAAAATAAAATTTTTTCAAGGTTAATGATTTTTATTAGTCATTTTTCACATGGCTCAATCTTTTTAAAAAAGTAATGTTCTAAGGGATTTATCTTTCTGGTAAAACCCTTTAAGACATTTGCAATCATCTGCTTGCATTTAACTGTATAATTTCACTCTGTTACGTTTACTTCTATAAAAAAATCATGGCCACCGTTAATTCTCAAAAACTTTCCAGCGCCCGCTTTGCAGAAGCAACCGATGCTTTTGTAGAGGTTTTCACTGCTTCTGTCGATTTTGACAAACGCATGGCTCAGCAAGATATTCAAGGCTCAATTGCTCATGCGACTATGTTAACGCATTGCGGCATTCTTACTGAAACTGAACGTGATGCGATTATTAGTGGATTGCACCAGATTAGCGATGAAATCATTAACGGTGAGTTTGTTTGGTCCATCAAGCAAGAAGATGTCCACATGAACATCGAAGCCAGACTCACTGATCTAATCGGCATTGCCGGTAAAAAACTGCATACAGGTCGCTCACGTAATGATCAGGTGGCTACCGACATTAGGCTCTATTTACGCAGTGAAGTTACACAAATTACTCATCAACTTACCCGCTTGCAAAACGCCATTCTGGATTTGGCCGAGCAACATGCCGACACCATCATGCCCGGTTTTACCCATTTACAAGTCGCCCAGCCCATTACCTTTGGTCATCATTTAATGGCTTGGTTTGAAATGTTAGTGCGTGATCGGGAAAGACTGCAAGATTGCGTTAAACGTATTAATATTATGCCCTTAGGCGCTGCTGCCTTGGCCGGAACCAGTTACCCCATTGATCGTTATATGACCGCTGACTTGCTGGGCTTTAGTCGACCTTCTGCCAACTCACTGGATTCGGTCAGTGACCGTGATTTTGCCATTGAATTTACCGCCGTGGGCAGTATCATCATGATGCACTTGTCGCGTTTTTCAGAAGAATTGATCTTATGGTCCAGCGCCCAGTTTGATTTTATCGATATGCCCGACGCCTTCTGTACCGGCTCTTCCATTATGCCGCAAAAGAAAAACCCAGATGTCCCTGAACTAGTTAGAGGCAAATCAGGACGCGTAACAGGCCATTTAATGTCATTGCTGATGCTAATGAAAAGCCAGCCTTTAGCCTATAACAAAGACAATCAAGAAGATAAAGAACCGCTATTTGATACCGCTGACACCTTAATTAATTGCCTGCGGGCTTATGCCGACATGGTACCGCACCTTAGTGCCAAAAAAGCCAATATGTACAATTCCGCTAAACGTGGCTTTGCTACCGCAACTGATCTAGCCGATTATCTGGTTCGTAAAGGCATGGCTTTTCGTGATGCCCACGAAGTCGTGGGCTTGGCCGTACGTTTAGGCATTGATAGCCAACGTGACTTATCAGAAATATCCTTAGCCGAGCTACAACAATTTTCAGCATTGATTACTGAAGATGTCTTTGGATTTTTAACCCTGGAAGGTTCAGTTGCCGCCCGAAAACATATCGGCGGCACCGCTCCTGATACTGTTAGAAAGGCCATTCAAACTGCACGTTTGTCCATGTCTGCTTTATAAAAACAGATAGCGTCTATTCTCGATAATGTGCTGGTTTCTCTGTTCTTGTTGTTAAAATAGTGACTGTGTTAACAGTTTTGACATTGCGCTTCATTCGACACTAAAGGAACTCTATGGCTGTCACTATTAACTTCAACACCCTGCGTCAACGTGCCAGCCAGTTTGCCAAGGATTTTGAAGGGGTTACCTCAGAAAAGAAAAGTGATCAAGATTTTATGCGCGGGTTTTGCGCCATCTTTGGTATTAATCCCAATCGTATTGACTGGCAATATCCGCTTAAAGAATTTAATAAAGTAAGCAAGAAATCGAGCACTATTTGGGCTGATGGCGTTTTGCGCGGCACGCTACTAATAGAGATGAAATCAGCCGGTAAAGATCTGGAAGAAGCTTATATCCAAGCCAGCGGTTACGTGAGCTTGATGAATGATAAAGACAGGCCGGATTATATTCTGGTCAGTGATTTTGCCAACCTGCATTTATATAATCGCATCACCGGTGCGCCCCGTCTTGAGCTTAAACTAAACGACTTACCGCAACAAATAGAACCGTTCCTGTTTTTGGCAAACTATGAAATCATCGCCATTGAACAGCAGGTGCATATCAACAAAGAAGCCGCTGAAACCATGGCCAAGTTGCATGATGCGATTAAAGCCACCGGTTACAGCGGCAAAGATTTGGAAACCTATCTGGTACGCTTGTTGTTTTGTCTGTTTGCGGAAGATACCGGCTTGTTTGGTGAGAACGGTGTGTTTCTTGATTATCTGATTAATCATACCCAAGCCGATGGTTCTGATTTACACGGATGTTTGATGTCGTTGTTTGATACCTTAAACAAGCCGGATGACAGTTATTTACAAGAACACGCTTATTATACGGGCCCTAAACGCTTAAAAAACCTGCCCGAACATCGGGCCAAGTTTCCTTATATCAATGGCCAACTGTTTGCCGGCGCTTTGGCAGAATGCTGTTTTGACGAAGCCGCCAGAAAAACCCTGATTGACAGCGCCAAGCTCGATTGGAGTAATATCAGTCCGGCTATTTTCGGTTCTTTGTTTCAAGCCATCATGCACTTTGAGGACGAAGCCGCAACCGCTAAAAGTAAAAAACGCCGTGAGTTTGGCGCCCATTACACCAGTGAAGAAAATATCCTTAAAGTGATCAATCCCTTGTTTATGGATGACTTGCGGAAGGAATTTGCAAAGTGCGGTAAAACGCCCGCCAAGTTAGGTGCGTTTCATAATCGTTTGGCCGCCCTTAATTTTTTTGATCCGGCTTGTGGTTGCGGAAACTTCTTGGTCATTGCTTACCGCGAATTACGGTTGTTAGAATTGGAAGTGATTCAAAAACTGTTTGGTAACAATCTGACCGCCCAGCTGGATGTTGATACGCTTATCCGTTGCAATGTCGATCAATTTCACGGTATCGAAATAGACGACAGTGCCGCGCAAATTGCCACGGTCGCCTTATGGCTGACTGATCATCAAATGAATACCAAGGTACAAAGTCTCGGACTTTATTACCACCGCATTCCCTTGGTAAAAAAAGCCAACATCGTTTGTGCCAATGCCTTGCAGATTGATTGGAATGAAGTGCTTCCGGCTGAGAAGTGTAGTTTTGTCATGGGTAATCCGCCGTTTGTGGGTTACAGCTATCAAAGTAAAGATCAAAAATCCGATCTTGCCACTGTGTTTAAAGGCATGAACGGTGCGGGTGTGTTGGATTTGGTGGCGGCTTGGCATATTACTGCGGCGCGTTATATTCAGGCCAATCCTAAAATCCCTGTTGCCTTTGTGTCCACTAATAGCTTAACCCAAGGCGGACAAGTTGCATTATTGTGGACAGAGCTATTGAAGCTCAATATCAAATTACATTTTGCTCACCGCACGTTTCGTTGGAGCAATGAAGGTAAAGGGGTTGCCGCTGTGCATTGTGTCATTATGGGTTTTCATCACTCACCTGTAGGGGCGAATAAATTCGCCCCTACAATGTGCCGATTGTTCGATTATGGTGACGACATTGCCGGCGAGCCGATTGAAATACAAGCCAAACAGATTAATCCGTATTTGGTCGATGCGCCGACAGTGCTGATTGATAAACGCCGTAAGCCATTAAATCCTGATATGCCTGAAATGACTTATGGTAATAAAGCCACCGATGGCGGAAATTTGCTGTTATCACAAGAAGAAGCTGATTTCATCCACAAAAATGATCCTATTGCCTTAAAATATCTGCGTCAATTTTTAGGTGCGGATGAGTTTATTAACAATCTGCCTCGTTACTGTCTGTGGCTTAAAACAGTACGGCACAAGATCGTAAAGACTCACCTGAAATTCAACGACGCATGGAAGGGGTGAAAGCTATGCGCTTAGCCAGTCCGAAAATACCTACGAAACAAATGGCAGAAATGCCGTATTTATTTGGTCAAATTCGTCAGAAAGACCAGCCGTATTTGTTAATTCCAAGCACTTCGTCTGAACAACGAAACTTTGTGCCATTGGGTTATTTTCAATCCGATGTTATTTGTAGTAATGCTAATTTCATGCTCCCAAACGCCAGTCTTTATCATTTCGGCATACTCAGCTCTACCTTCCATAATGCCTGGCTTCGAGCAGTTTGTGGTCGTCTGAAAAGCGATTACCGTTACTCCAACACCATCGTCTACAACAATTTCCCGTGGCCTGGAACCATCACTCCTACTCAACAAGCAAAAATAGAAACCGCCGCTCAACTGGTTTTAGAAGCCCGTATCGCCGAAGAAAATAATTGCGCCGAACAAGGCCAAAAATGTTCACTCGCTACGCTATATGCCGCTGGCAATATGCCAACCGATTTATTAAAAGCCCACAACGCACTCGATAAAGCGGTCGATGCCGCCTACGGTTACAAAGGCGGCGAAGAGGATGCTTCACGCGTCGCGTTCTTGTTTGAGCAATACCAAAAACTAATTGCCCAGCCCCAAGTTAAAGCAACCAAGGAACCCAAAACAGCTCCTAAAAAACCAATGATAGAACTGAGTTAACAGACAGCTAGGTTGTGTTAGGCATCAGCCGTAACCCGACATATTGACCTCTCCCAATTACCTTAAAGGATGAATGGCAGGAAAATGAATAATGACAGGGAAACCCAATCATGATGACCGACCGCGAAGATAGTCTTCTTATCTACGAAATCGATGCACTGTCTCTGCAACTTGCTGCCCTTTTGGATAATCTGGAGCAAATGCAGCAAAAGGAAAAGCCTTATTTGTTGGCTTTGTATCAAACCCGTCTTGGCGAACTTGAGTATCATTTGCTAAATTTGCAGGTAGAATGCCGAACCTTGCGGCGACGGATTGAGCAGTCAGTAGCACTGTTGAATCGCGGTGAAATGCTGACACAACAAATTTTGAGCGACATTGAGGCGCAGGTAAAGCGGGATTTATTGGTTTGGCAAACACAAATCAGCAATCAAGCACAGGCGTTGGCGGCTGGAAAGGCCTTTTTTTCGGAACTGGTTGTGATTGACAGCAGTACCCAGCAACGCGCGAAAAAGGCTTATCGCCGCTTGGTGCGTTTGCTGCACCCTGATGTCAGTCCTCAACATCGGGAGTTATTCGATCATTACTGGCAGACGGTCCAAGATGCTTATGGCAATATTGATGCAGACTTGCTGGAGGCTTTGCAGCATATAGTTGAAACAGCGGTTTCCCAATGCTCACATCAGGCGGACAAGCACGCGGAAACTATTTCTCGTCTTAATACGTTAATCGCCAGTCACAGCGAACGGTTAATTACTTTAAAAACTGAAGTGCCTTTTTGCTGGTCGGAACAATTGCATGATTCTGAATGGCTATCCGCCCGTAAAGCTGCCTTAGACGTGACGATTGCCTCAGAAACCGAACACTGGGCGCAGTTGGTTAGTCGCCATGCCAAAATCGTCGCCCAAGTAAGCTAAGGATTGATATGACTGACCAGGTGCCAATGACAACCCTCATGCAGCAACTAATGCTGCAAACCTTACAAAAAACCGCCATTGCCTTGCCATTTGCTCAAGACATTTTTTTGCTGGAAACCCATATTGCCGGATTGCATTATTACGACATCAAAAATCTTTCCACCCCGCTGCAGCTTGCCGATGCTTTATTACTGCGCCGCGAACCCGACAATATCAATGATGAACTGGCGATTGTTATATTAACCGTTTCGGCTCAAAAGTTGGGCTACCTTCCCAAATTCCGTAATCAGGTCTTGGCGCGATTAATGGATGTCGGAAAATCCATGGTCGCTGAGGTGGCGCAACTTAAGACTTACGATAATACCGCCTCAGCTTACGCACCTAAATCCATAGACCCAACAACAATAATTGACGTCAGATTAAGAATTTCGTTGCGCGAGTAAGCCTACAACCCTGCTCCAAACGTTTAATATTTACCGTTATACAAAAAGTTTGCGTTAGGCATCTATAGCTATTTGTATTTGGTTCAGGCAGGGTAAAAACGTAAGTAACGAGGTTGCAAACACCGTCACGCCGAATCCCTATGAACCTTCGTTCTAAGTATTACTTGGCATTCCTTTCAGTAACCCTGTAAAAAAGGATCAATCTCACCAGTGACTGTTAACTGTGCCATTTTTTATCCTTATTTACTGTTAAAATTTAAAAAGCAACTCAACCTTGATCCTCATTTATTATTCCAATATTTACTTTCTGTCTCACGCATTGCCTGTATTAGCCATGAGCCGTCTTTCGTACTTAACGTAATTGCGCCCTTATCAGCGGTATTTAACCATTTTGCTTTTATTTGCTCATACCGCTGTAAAACATCTGAATGAGGATGACCAAATTGATTACGATACCCCGCTGAAATTAATGCATACTCAGGCTGTACTGCTTTAATAAAATCGAAGGTCGAAGAGGTTTTACTACCATGATGAGGGGCAATTAAGACTTTGGCTTTTAAATCTGTCCCATAGGTTTCCACTAACCAGGCTTCTGCCGACGCTTCTATATCACTAGTTAATAAAACAGTACCTTGTTCTGCTTCAATTTTTAACACACAAGAATTATCGTTTTCTGAAACAAACTGTTGTTGCGGAGCTAGTAGAGTAAACCTCACATCATCCCATAACCATGACTGCCCTGCCCTACATTTAATAGGTGCATAATCCTTTAGCCGCTCGGGTGCACTGGTTAACAACTGCTCTACTGTGATACCGCGCAACACCGATACTGCACCACCGATGTGATCATTATCGCCGTGACTTATAATTAATTTATCGACCTTTTCTGCGCCTTGCTGACGCAAAAAAGGCAATAAAACACTTTTACCAATATCACTTTCCTCAGAAAATTTGGCACCGGTATCATAAACTAACCAATGATTTTGAGTTTGCACGACTAGCGACAACGCTTGACCAACATCTAACAGCGTCAAATTAATATTCCCTGGTTCCGGATTTTTTGGCTCAGTAAATATCAAAGGCAAAAACATCACCAGACTCAACCATCTGGCGGGAATACCACGAGGCGCCAGTAACAATAAAACTCCTGGGATTGCGAACACTAACGCCCATAATGATGGTTGAGCATGGGTGATTGTTGCAAAAGGTAATGCTGCCATACGTTCCAAGAACCACCATAACCCTTGTAACGCGCCATCAACGATAAAAAACAGCTTAAGGGCTATAAATGGCGAAATAAACATCACCAAAACACCGACCAATGCCAAAGGCACTGCCAATAAACTTATAACGGGGACTGCAATAAAATTAGCCAATGGAGAAATCAGGGAAACCTGTTGAAAAAACAACAGTAATAACGGCGACAAACCAACTGAAGTTGCCCAATTAATTTTTATTGCCTCAAAAAAATAACTCACTTTTCCCAAACGTCCGGCGATCACATAAATAATCAAAGCCACCGCCAAAAAAGACAGCCAGAAACCTACCGATAATACCGACAAAGGATCAAACACTAACACGGCAAACAGTGCAACAGCCAAGGTATTGAAGGGATGAATATTTCTTTGCAGAATAATGGCTGCCATAATAATAACAAGCATAATGACCGAACGCTCTGTCGGCACGGAAAAGCCTGCTAACGCTGCATAGAATATGGCTGATACTATCGCTACACAAGCGGCAACTCTTTGCGGCGACCACCTTAGAACTCCCGTCCAGGCCCAAAACTTAAGTACCAAAAAATAAACCAGTCCGGCAATCAAGCTCACATGTGACCCAGAGATGACCACTAGATGCGTAGCTCCCGTTTTACGAAAAACATCCCATTGATTTTGGGTAATACCACTACCATCTCCGATAGTGAGTGCTTTAATCAGACCAAGACTCGGTCTAGCATCCAAAATAAGCGACAGTTGATCGGAAATATTTTGTCGCCACACTCCGATACTGATCCAAGCCGACAAACGCCCCAACATTTCTGGTTTTGGATTGGCGCGCACATAACCGGTTGCGCCCACGTTTTGACTAAATAACCAGCGTTCATAATCAAAGCCACCGGGATTTATACCGCCATGAGGACGCTTTAACTTAACCACAAAAGACCAGCGTTGACCTGCTTTAATAACTTGCTCAGGAAAATACCAAGTAAGTCTTATTTTAAGGGGTATTTTTTGCGCTGACTTAATTACCATAAAATCAAAACGCGTGCGTCTTTCATCCTGCTCAGGCAAACCAACAATAACACCGGTAATCGGTATATCAATGCCCTCGAGGGATTCGGGTAAGCGATCGGCTAATCTCGACATGGCAAATATAACTGCCCATATCAAACCAGTTGTAAAAAACAACCATCGCCAATAGCGCAACCATGCCATAATGCCAGCAGAAACAGCCACAAATAATAGCCATTGATTACCCGGCAACTCTGAAAACTGTTGCACAAACAAGAGTCCGGCTAAAAATGACAGGGCAGATAAAATCATTTAGCTCCTGGATGTTTTTGAGACTGATAAAATCTGCTAATATCTACAACGGTTACATCACAACTACTGTTTATACTGTAGCTGTCAAAAAATGAAGCGTCTTTAATATTAGCGTTTAAACTTCTTAAGGTTATACCTCACTTTATCTACAAAACCATGGCTAAAGCACTTATACAACAACTCTTACATAAGTTTATACCTGACCATAACGTCATTAAACAGCATAAAAATCTTCAATTTCTGGGTAATAAACTTCAGGATCCAAATCTTTGGCATTTAAACAGACGTTCTGTATCTATAGCTTTTGCTGTGGGACTTTTTTGTGCATGGATACCCACTCTTGGACAAATGGCCATCGCCGCATTAGGGGCATTTTATTTGCGAGGGAACTTACCTATTTCCGTAGGACTAGTTTGGTTAACTAATCCAGTGACAATGCCACCTTTATTTTACTTCGCTTATCTGGTTGGACTTTCAATCTTGAATCTCCCAGCCGCCAATTTCTCAATGGAAGCACTTTTATCTGGTGATATTTTGCTTCCGTTTTTATTTGGCTGTTTGATTATAGGCTTAACATGCGCCACCTTTGGCTATTTTGGTATTAACGCTTTCTGGCGTTATTATGTCGCAAAAAAATGGGTGACCAGACAACGCACCCGTCAGAATATAAAAAATCCTTTCAGAGCAATAAGTTATGAAAAACACAGCTAACTGATAAAGCAGAAGATATAAAATTTTCTCCGTATCTTCATGACCATCACCTACTATTTTTAACTGACAATTAAGCCATCTTCCATGTGCAAAACTTTGCCCATACGTGCAGCTAGATCATGATCATGCGTTACCACTAAAAAGCTGACATTCAACTCTTGATTCAACTCCAACATTAATTGGTAAACTTGATCGGCCGTTTTACTGTCGAGATTTCCGGTAGGTTCATCCGCCAGTATCAAACTTGGCTTGTTGATTAAAGCGCGAGCCACTGCTGCACGCTGTCTTTCGCCGCCCGATAATTCACCCGGCTTATGCTCAACACGATGCCCTAAACCAACTCTTTGCAATAGCTCAATAGCGCGGATTCGTGCTTGTTTTACAGAAACACCACCAATCAACAAAGGCATCGCTACATTTTCAAGTACAGTAAATTCACCCAATAAATGATGAGACTGATAAATAAAACCTAAAGATTTATTTCTTAGTTTTGCCAATTTTGCCGGGCTGACGTGGTTAATATTAACTCCGTCCAAAACGACTTCACCGCCACTGGCTTTTTCCAATCCACCCAAAAGATGTAGCAAGGTACTTTTGCCTGAACCAGAAGCACCCATAATGGCAACACGCTCACCAATGCCAATCGTTAAATTAACCCCTTTCAATACATCAACATCTAATCCACCCTGATCATAGCGCTTGGTCAACTGTTGACACTGTAAAATATTCGATTTATTCATATCTAAGCACTTCCGCCGGATTTATTCTAGATGCCTGCCAGGCAGGATAAATCGTTGCCAATAAAGATAGAAAAAAGGCCATGCCAGCTATAGCATATACGTCTGACCAGACTAATTTGGAAGGCAATTCACTAATGTAATAAACATCCGCCGCCATAAATTGAACCTGAAAAAGTTTTTCAATGGCCGGGACAATTGTTTCCACATTTAATGCCAGCACTATGCCACCTAATGTTCCAAGTGCTGTGCCGACTATGCCGATAATGGACCCTAACACCATAAAAATGCCCATTATTGAGCCTGACGTTAATCCTTGCGTTTTAAGTATGGCAATATCTCCACGCTTATCAGTGACCACCATCACTAGGGTTGACACTATATTGAAGGCCGCAACCGCTACTATCAACAAAAGAATAATAAACATCACCCGTTTTTCTGTTTGAATGGCACGAAAGAAATTACTGTGCGCCAACGTCCAATCACTTACTTGATATTCTCCATATAAATCTGCGGCCATTGCGTGAGTAATTTGCGGAGCTTCAAATAAATTATCCAACTTGATGCGTAACGCTGATACAGAATTATCCATACGAAATAACTTAGCCGCATCCTCAATGTTAATGAGTGCCATGTTGCGGTCATACTCATACATACCCACTTGAAAAACCCCCACTACCGTAAAGCGACGCATTCTTGGGACAATACCTGCGGGAGTCGAATTAATTTGAGGACTAATAACGGTAATTTTATCCCCAGTCATCACGCCCAAATAATTAGCCAATTCCAAACCCAATACAATACCATACTGACCTGGCACGAGATCTGTCAGCTTACCGGATTTCATTTTGTCGGCAACTTCTGAAACTTTAGTTTCATAATCCGGCAAGATGCCATTAAGCATAGTCCCGCTGACACGTCGATCAGCATTAATCATAACTTGACCGCTAATAAAGGGAGCAGCCCCTTCTACATGCGGATAACCTTTTAATTTCTGATCCAGTTCACGCCAATCATCTAATTGACCAAATTTACCGGTAACAGTGGCATGTGAGGTCATGCCAAGAATTCTCTCCCGTAATTCAGCCTCAAAGCCATTCATCACTGAAAGGACAGTTATCAGGGCCGTTACACCCAAAGCGATGCCCAGTACTGATGTTAAGGTAATAAAAGAAATGAATTGAGTACGACGTTTGGCTCGCGTATACCGCAAGCCGATATAAAAAATAAGAGGCTTAAACATGAAGTCTATAAAATAAAGGGGAAATCAAAATTGTTTGCACTTAGGGCAAATTCCGTATAAATAAAGGCCATGATCCGTTAGTTCATAACCCAGTTTCTGAGCAACTTCTTTTTGCCGTGCTTCGATTATTTCATCTGTAAATTCATCTACTTGGCCACACTTCATACAGAGAATATGATCATGATGGGCACCGGTATCCAATTCAAAAATTGAATTGCCGCCTTCAAAGTGATGTCTGGTAACCAATCCGGCTGCTTCAAATTGTGTTAACACACGATAAACTGTCGCCAACCCGATATCTTCGTCTTCA
>CAJAHC010000505.1 GCA_903939355.1 uncultured Methylococcaceae bacterium
GTTTGCGGTTGTTTTCATAAATACGATTTTCTCAAATTATAAAATAAATGTAATTAAACTTAAGTACAGTAGTGCCCGTAATCAATTACGTTTCTCACCCGCTTTACAACAGGTTTTGCATAGTGCCGCTGATGCTTCATGTTTTAATGAATGATTCCCATCAGAGCATCACAAACTGACACATTAAAAACCAAATATAAAAGGAAGATAGGCGTAACAATTTTTATAAATTGATGGGCGAATATTGGTTTTATTTTCCAGTAACGATAGGAACCGTCATGCGCTTTAAAGCGGCTCATTCGGGCGAAGGCTTTTAGAAACTTTGTAGGGATGCCACCAACAAAGCGGAGGTGAGAAGGAAAAGGATAATTATGGAAAAGAATCAAGTGTAACTAACGAGACGAGTAGAGACTCCCCTAAGTCGAGGCAAAATAAGATTCATCAAAGAACGGCGGGACTTATTTAAAAAACTTCATTTATATTTTTAATAAGTCTAGTCGGTATAAAGAGGTGTCAGTATTTTTTACAATTCCTGAAGTAGCGAATAAAAAATGGAATAAAAGCTTTAAAATAAATTAACAAAAATATTGTTAACACCATGATAAATAGTGATTAAAATAAAAAAAAATAGTTATGGCATGAAATTCGCATATATGTTTATGTCGCATATTGACACTTATTTAAATTAACTCTGGGAAAAGGTAATGAACAAGAAAATTATTTTAGCAATTTTAGGTATGCTCGGTGTGTTGGGAATCCCTTTCCAAGCAACTGCAGCACCTGTATTTACGGTTAATCCGACTCAATTGGGTGGTTCTGGTACATTCAATGCGGATTTAATGAGCGGTATTTCATCAGAGCTTTTGCATGTTGACTCTACTGCTTTGTCTCAGTATACGGCTACTTCCGGTTGGATCCAATTTCAAGGATTTAGTAATGGTGGCGTAGCTGTGTTTCCTGGTGTGAGTAATTTGCTTATCACATACCAACTTTACGCGACGTTCAACTTCAGTGCACATTTAGTTGGTGGCGGCCCTCTTACAGGTCCGAATACTCAAGTATTGGATACATTGAATTTTACTTTTTGGGGTAATCAATTTGCTGGTGGAGGCCCCAATGCTGGTACCATAGCCACATTTATCCAGGCGGACGCAGCTTCAAGTACAGACGCAACTGTTATACAGGGTAGCAAAGATATAAAATTGGGCTCTGGAAGTTTGATTTCTGGCGTTGCCGGTTTAGATGGTTTGGGTGGCGCGTTTATTAATACTGTTACGACTTATGCGAATACCAATCCAGCTGGTAATGGGTTTTTTGTAGCTCCCGACCCGTTTTATAATTTGGCATTCCAAGCATTTAATAATACACTTCAAGGAACACTAGACCAACAAGGCGATTGTACTAGTAGTCCTACATCAAATTGCCGAATAGCAATAACCCAAGCTGTTGGAGCTAACGATTTTGGGCAAACGCAAGTACCAGAACCATTCACGCTCACTCTTCTCGGTATGGGGCTTGTTGGGGCTGGAGTTTCTCGTCGACTTCGTAAAGTCTAACAGAATGATCTTTTAAGCTATGATTAACAACTCTGCTCATCTGATGAGCAGAGTTGTTAACTTATTACCAAGCCAGCGCAAAGTAAAAAAAAAATTATATCAATTGGTTATATTTTTCTAAGGGTAATCTGTTACCTAGTGAGCATAATCCGTATAGTTAAGCATATTTAAATCACCATCTCTACCAGAAACGATCCATTTTAGACTCTTCAGCTATTCTTCTAACAACAAACTAAATCAGCGGAAAATTCTGTGTCTACGCCAACTATATTAAATATCATTTTACAAACCGCTCACCTAGCACCATCGGCCGACAACTCTCAGCCTTGGCACTTGAGCTGGGATGATCAAACTTTAACCGTTAGCTATGACACAATGCGTGTTAGTCAAAAGACCTTCTCTGCTGATAACCCGGCAACCTTGTTAACCATGGGTGCGGTTCTGGAGAACATCAGTCAAGCCGCTAGTTCTATCGGATGGCCTTTTACTTGCCATATCTCTACCTTAGTAAACCCTGTTCAACCGGTTTACTTTCAACTGGTGTTTGAGCCGATTACGGAAGAAACGGCTGTTTCTTTGGAAACTTTGCCTTTATTCAAGCGCCATACCAACCGGTTTTCTTACCAGTCTCAAGCCATACCTGAAGCGCTATTAACGGTGTTAAAAAACCTGACAGTTGGTTCGGCTCGCGTGCTTGTTATTGAACAACGACCAGTCATTAGAGAGGTAGGTAGGTTGGTTAGACTGGCATCTGAGATGCGATTTCAAACCCAGGAAGTACATGAATGGCTAGCCAAAAGTTTGCGTTTTAAGGTAAAAAATACCGATGCTTATGGAGAAGGTCTGGATGTTGCTTCCATTGATTTGCCGCCTGGAGGGCGACTCTTTCTACGTTGGATAAGTAGCTGGCGGCGAATGAAATGGCTTAATAAGTGGGGTGCTTATAAAGCCATGGCTTTGCTGGATGCACAGCCGGTCAATAAGGCGCCTGCGCTAGTCGCTATTATTGGAGCTGAGCAATTTACGGATCGGCTTGCTGCCGGCCAACTGATGAACAAAGTGTGGATTGCCTTGAATGAGCAGGGTATTGCCGTGCAACCTTACTACGTGCTTGCCGATCAATTGCAACGTAGGCAAGCTAAGAAGATACCGAGTACTCTTGTTAGGCAAGCGGATGACTTGTTTGCACAGACAAAACAGCTTTTTCAGTTAGACGATGGCGAGGAGTTAGCTATGCTGTTCCGCATTGGCTATCCGACGAGAACGCCAGTAAAGTCAAAACGTCTACCGCTTGATAAGGTTTGTTCAGAGATAAGTGTTTAAAAAGTGGGTGTCAGGTTTTATTACATATATCTCATTGTTATTTTTTGGTGACAGCAATAAATTGACGCTTTGCTAGCCATAATGCTAGGCGCTGTAGTGGGTTTTTATTACCTCCCGGTCGCCA
The DNA here is from genome assembly GCA_903939355.1 of uncultured Methylococcaceae bacterium. Lineage (GTDB taxonomy): Bacteria > Pseudomonadota > Gammaproteobacteria > Methylococcales > Methylomonadaceae > Methylobacter_C. The sequence continues at coordinate 3,004 of CAJAHC010000505.1, forward strand.
TGTTTTAGCCAACTTATTGCCATAAGCATCAAACTGAAGGCCCCAAGGGGCCGCCAATACGTTACCTCGTTTAAGCAGTATTTTTAAGACTTGTGTGGTGGCAACTCCGGCACAGAGTTCGCAAGCCATTGGAGTTGAGGGTCCTTTATGGTTAAGAAAATCCACGGCAGACGGGTCGATCAAATAACCTCTCTGTAACATGGCAGGCGCTAAACCAAGTAAAAAATGTAGGATTTTGTCATTTTCCGCTTTACCTTTCAGTTGAAAATAGTCTTCAAAGCTCATTTGACCGGGCAAAAAATTCAACAGTGCCGCACTCATACCTAAAGGTGCAACGGTAACAGCAGGTATGCCCTGTTCAGCGCAATAAGCAAATACCTTTTCTCTGGCATCGAAGGCAAAAAAATCTAGCCCATCGACGTAGACATCCACATCCCTAAAAAATTCTGACAGGTTGTCGGCATTGACACCAGAGGAGAATTTTTTAATAGTTAGTGTAGGGTTAATATCCAGTGCCATGGCTGCCAGTACATCAACCTTAGGTTGATTTAGGTGTGAAAGGCTGGCACCCACTTGACGGTTGAAGTTGGGTAGTTCAAAACGATCAAAATCGGAAATGTTAAATTGTCCAATGCCTAGCCGTGTCAGGGAAAGAAGATGGCTTCCGCCGACACCGCCCATACCGGCAATTGCAATTCTTTTCGATTTAAGTGTATCTTGTTCTTTAGACGTTACCCAGCCAATAGTTCTTGAAAAAGCAGTTGGGTAATCAAAGACATTCTGGGACATGTTCTTTATCCTGGTTGAAATTTAATAATTGAGATTCATGGAAGAGCATAAAGATAGTTGTAGTGCCTACAGAAGAGCTCTTCACATAAAATGTTACAGTATTAGTTTATTTAACTTGCTGGTTAAGGTTTTCGATATGCCATAAACTTTAGCTAAAGCTAACTTGTATTTTGAGTGCGTATAGAGAGAGAATAGCAATCTATATTAGGGTTAAGTTTTTTTCGACTGATTGATAAAACTCTTTTAACTGGGGCGTTAAGGAATTTATAAATGCACCTTTTGAGTAAAATAAGGCTCTTTGTCCATGATAGTCACCGGTTTCACTTAGTTGAATAAAAGTAATTCCCAAGCGACTGAGTTGCCTTGCCAGGGCTGGTTCCATCATAACAGCTGCATAAGTAAGATTCTGATATTCCGCTAAAGAATTTACAGCAAAATAAAGTCCAATTGCGATAAACGGGAAATACCGTATTTCTTCATTTATGTCTTGTGAAATTGGTTTTAGATTGATACCTTCAGGACTTTTTGCATCGAGACTTCTTCGCCTAAACATAGAAGATACTGCCAAGCGTGAAATTTCACCAACTTTACCAGCAGCTCCTTCCCGCAAAAAGGTTACTTTTTTAGGGTTAAAAATTTGTGAACAATTAACCTCAAATGGCAGCAATGCTTTTGGGTTTTCTTGGGGTGGCGTGACTAATCTTATACAACCCGCATATTCTTGTGTTTCTTTATGTAATATCAAAATATGTGTTGAATAGTCATCAAACATGTCTTTTTCACAGTTCTTGATGCAATCTTTTTCATAACCTAATTCCACACAATAAACATCATATCTCAGTTTAAATGCGGCTTCTTTTAGTTTTATGGTACTTGCAATTTGTATTGAAAAATAGTCATGAAAATGATTTGCCAAAGTTTGATCAGTCATACGTGGTTATCCGCTATCGTTTATTATTATCTAACAAAAGTATAGATGAACTTGCTTTGATAATAGGGCTAAGAAAAACAATAGCCCAACGAATCAATAACTCATAAGTATTTGACATGCAAGGTAGATATGACGTTGTGTGCTATCTACTTAGTATCAAAAAGATAACTTTTTTAGATCTGAAGTTTCAAGCGCTTCGAGTTCAGAATGTCGAATATAATGCTGTTTGAAATCATGGTGCCAAAGGGAGTTTGCTAGGACTTCACTGATAGTGATTTCAAAAGGCAGTCGTTCACCATTAAATTGAAAGGGTTCGCCTATTTGTTGTAAGTTGAAGCCATGTTTATAAAGAATTTTGGCGAGAGCGTTGGAGACAAAAAAATAACAATTATATATATTGTGTTTTTCACAATGGAGCGCACCTGCACGGATTAAGCCCCATATAATACTTTGTTCTAAACGTTTTTTAGGATGAAAGGGGATGACGTTGTCTTCTTTAGCCGGCTTCTTTTCATCAACTAATGCAAGTGTATTAATATAATCGACACCGCGTTTTCTAATGCTTTTTATCAAGCAGAGTCTTGATATCTCGATTGAGCGATTGAGGTGATTGTTGCTTATTTGAGTGGTGAGAGCGCAATGTTTTTCAAGGGGTAGTAGTTGATCATTTTTAAACACCATCCTCATAGCTCCAACCCATTGACCATCCTGTTTGGTTCTGACAATAAAATGCGCAGCATGGTCATCGTACTCATCAAACTCTTGTTCCTGGGGGAAATCTGCTTTATTTTCAAAACCCATTTCTTCACAATAAACCTGATAGCGGATGCCATAATGGATGGCTTTACTTTTCGGAGTGTCTGCTAAAAGCACTTCATAATGTTGATCAAACATAAGATACCTGATGGTTGTTAAGTTAATGGCTTTATACTTACTGCTAAGTTCAGTGGCTATGGCTTTTGTAACTGCGTTTTGCGATTGTTCTTTAGCGTTACTAATAGCTTGGTATTGTAGTGCCTTAAATATTAAGAAACTATTAAGCAGGCAGAACAAAAAAACTTTTAATAAACAGGAAAATCTATCTAACGGTTATTAAGTGCTGCTGAATAAAGATTTTGTCTTTTAAAGGTTAGCGAGTGATTAGTCGCCAACCGTGAATGATCGCTTAACGTAATTTTAGTTTTTCCAATAAGTCGGTTGCTGCTTTTTTTTCTGTAAAATCAGCTTCCGCTTGAATAAGGGGTTCAAGTATTTCAATGGCTTTTTCAGGATTGTTATTGGCCACGTAAGACTCTGCCAAATGAAATTGAATATTCGGTTCTTTGGGGGATAAGCCGGCGGCTTTTTCAAGTAGGGCTAAGCCTTCTTTAGCTTGGTTTTGTTTTATCAAAATGGAGCCATACGTATCTAGAATAGCAGCAGATTCAGGCGCTTTCTCGTAAGCCTTTTTGCCATATTCAAGGGCGCGTGGATCATTTTTTTGTGAATACAAGAAGGCGAGATTGTTTAAGGCAAGGGCATTGTCGGTTTGCTGAGTTAGCATGGCCTTGTAGTGTGCTTCCGCTTGCTGAGGATCGTTCTGTTGTTGATAAATAGTCGCCAGTTTAAAATGAGCAGCTATATTTTTATTATTTTTTTCCACTGCACCGTTAAGGAGTTTAATGGCTTCAGTTTGTTTCTTCTGAGCGATCAATAAATCAACTAAGGTAAATAATATGCGGTCATTTTGTTCGATGTTATAAGCCTTTTGATACATTTCAGCGGCCTTATTCAATTTTTTGTCACTCAGATAAGCATCCCCTTTTAATAGTTTACCCAATACCAGCTTTGGAAAAAGGCTATCTATTTTATCGGCTATTTTTAAGGCTTCTTCGGTCCGCTTGAGTTTAATTAAATAGGCGGTTTTATAAATTAAGGCTTCCGGATTATTAGGTGTTAGTTGTGCAGTTTCATCCAATAATTTGAGTGTTTCTTTCTCTTTATCAGGTTGCTCACTCATTAGCTTAATCAACAACAAACGATTGCCGATATTTCCTTTATCGAGGCTTATTAATTTGAACAGTGTTTCTTCAGCCAACGATTTTTTATTATTAATGATTTGTGCTTGCGCCAATAAACTCAGTGCAGAGGTGTTATCCGGATAGCGTGAGCTTAATTCTTCAGTGAGAGCCAGAATTTTTTCGGGTTGTTTTTGTAGGGCATAATATTTACCTGCATTTTTGATGACATCTATTTCTTCGGTAATATTACCTTTCACTTTGTCTTGTGCGGTTTGTAATAATTTTTCAATTTCGGCATTATCTTTTTGTTTGTAGGCTACATCGGCTAATACCAGATAAGCATTGAGCGTTTTATTATTTATGGATAAAGCTTTGTTGGCATAGTCTTTGGCTTTATCAAGTTGGCCATTATCTAAAGCCAGTTTTGCAGAACCCAGATAGGCCATAATATTTTTTGGATCAAGCTTAATGGTTTGGTCATAATTTTGTTGAGCAGCTATGGGATTTTTCTTAAGCGTTTCTAATAGAGCATTCAAATTATGGTAATCCGCTACATTTGGATTATGTTGTAATAAGTCTGAAATGATTTTTTGAGCATCATCCAGTTTGTTTTCCTTCAACAAACGGAGTGCTTCAAGGACTTGGTTTTTTTTATTCTTTTCAGTCGATTGGTGGAAGGAGTCTATTATAGAAATAGAGTGACCTTGTTCTGGAGTGTCCGGGGTAATTTGTTCAAGATTTTTAAAGCTATGCTGATGCGAGTCAAGTAACTCATAGTTCGCCGCCATGGCTAGAGAACTTGAGGTTAAAAGACTTAAAACAAGTGCGTAGCGATAGTGTTTTATAATCATTGTTTTCATTGATTTACCTGTAAAAATACGCGTTCAAATCTTTAAACCAAAAGTTTAGTCGCTTTTTAGGAAAGTTTTGGGTTGTCTTGATGATTTATAGTAAGGCGATCAGAATCGTAGGGATGGTTACTTTCAACAGAGAAATAGCTTGGGCTAAATCTTAAGGGGGAAAGTGTGCGTGCGTTATATTTTTTCTAAGCGGACTGGCAATGCCTGCGTTACTGATGAGAAACGCCAGTCGAAAACTTTGTTAATTAAGAGAAACAGTTGTTATCAATGACAGGCGTGAGGTGGATTTTTACTTAATAATGTCTTTGGACAGAGAATTTTGCTAATGAAACTAATGCCTCTTTGAACTCAGAGGCGGGTAAGACACTTAATGCATTGATTGCTTTTTCTGCTTCTTCATCCGCACGTTGTTCTGTATAAGTAATAGCCTGCGTACTTTTCACTATGGCATATACGTCATTAAAGGCGTCACGATTGCCATCTTTAATGGCATTAATAATAATTTCTGCCTCGGCTTCAGTGCCTTTTTGAATGGCATATATTAAGGGCAGCGTGGGTTTTCCTTCAGCAAGATCATCGCCGAGGTTTTTCCCTAGGTCTTCTTGGCTGGCTTTGTAGTCGAGTGCATCATCAATCAGTTGAAAAGCGATTCCTAAGTGTTGTCCATATTTGGCAAGACTTTCTTCGACCTCTGAGGATGTCCCAGATATAACGGCGCTTAATCGGGTGGCAGCACTAAATAGGATGGCAGTTTTTCTGGCAATAACGTCTAAATATTTGGCTTCTGTTGTTTCGGGATTATTACAGTTTAATAATTGTAATACTTCACCCTCTGCAATGGCAGTTGTGGTTTTTGAAAGGATTTCCATAACGCGCATGTTGCCGGTTCGTACCATCATTTCAAAAGCGCTGGAATACAGGTAGTCGCCAACTAGGACACTGGCCGCATTGCCCCATACTGCGTTGGCAGATTCTTTGCCCCGTCTAAGATCGGATTCATCAACAACGTCATCATGGAGTAGTGTTGCTGTGTGAATAAACTCAATAACAGCTGCAAGTATGAGATGGTTATCATTAATGGCACCGAGTGCTTTGGCGGCCAGTAACAGTAGCATGGGACGCAATCTTTTACCGCCATTGCCAACGATATAATGCCCCATCTGGTTAATTAAAATAACATCGGAACTTAACTCGTTAATAATGAGCTGATCAACGGCCTGGGCTTCTTTGGCGGTTAAGTTTTTGATTAAATCAAAATCAATGGGTGCCAGTGTGTTTGATAGTAATTGTGAGTTCGATGCCATTGAATTAGAGCTGCGCGTGTAAGTGTTGATTGTGTTTCATGGAATAATTGTAATTGATAAGTCTATTTGAGGTATTATAACCGAATAGAAACATAACTGCCCAATGCAATTCATTTGACGCATTGGACAACATTAGCATTTTGACGGCATTCAAATTAACAAGCGTGTTTGGGTAAAGTAAATTTTAGTTGACTACTGTTGGCTATAAAAATATAATTGCTAATTAAATTTTAACAGATTAATGCTTGATGGAGCTTGCTCAGATGTATGCGGTAATTCAAACAGGTGGTAAACAGTACCGCGTCGAAGAAGGTACTTATTTAAAAATAGAAAAACTGGAGCTTGGCGAAGGTGACACTATTGAATTTGATAAAGTACTGATGATTCAATCAGATGATGATGTTAAAATCGGTTTGCCTTTTATCGATGGCGGTAAAGTGACTGCAACCGTCTTGTCTCAAGGTAGACATGATAAAATAAAAATCATTAAATTCAGAAGACGTAAGCACCATATGAAACAAATGGGGCACCGTCAATACTATACAGAAATCCAGATTACTGGCATTTCTGCTTAAGATATTAGGAGTTACAGATGGCTCATAAGAAAGCTGGTGGTAGTACTCGTAACGGTCGTGACTCTAATGCAAAACGTTTAGGCGTTAAGCGTTTTGGTGGCGAGTTGGTTACAGCAGGACATATTATTGTTCGTCAACGTGGAACTAAATTTCACGCTGGTGATAACGTAGGTTGCGGAAAGGATCATACCTTGTTCGCTACTGCAGATGGTAGAGTGACTTTTCAGGTTAAAGGTCCTAAAAGCCGTAAATTTATTAGTATTATTGCTGCTTAAAACTTATAGTTTGATTGTAGTTAGCAGTAATGTAAGTCGGGATAACGTAGCGTTACCCGGCGGCTTTAAAAAAGCTCCGTCCTTTATGGCGGGGCTTTTTTTGTTTTTATCGGTTGGTTTTTGAGTGTGGCAGTGTAGAGCTTATGAGATTTGTTGACGAAGCGGAAGTTCGTGTAGAAGCGGGCGATGGTGGTAATGGTACTATTGGCTTTCGGCGTGAAAAATATATTCCGATGGGAGGCCCTGACGGCGGCGATGGCGGCGACGGTGGAAGTGTTTATCTGATTGCCGTGGAGAATGTAAATACCTTGGTGGATTTTAGGTATCACGCTGTACATAGAGCGCAACGTGGCCAAAATGGTATGAGTCGAAATTGTACCGGAAGAAAGGGTGACGATTGTTATGTGCAGGTTCCTCTAGGAACCCAAGTCTCTGATTTCGAAACCGGTGAGGTGATTGGGGATTTAACTAAAATTGATGAAACTCTTCTGGTTGCCAAAGGCGGCTTTCATGGCCTGGGAAACACTCGTTTTAAAAGTAGTATTAATAGAGCCCCACAGAAAGCTAGTAAAGGTTCTGAAGGCGAGCATCGTGTTCTCATGTTGGAACTGACTTTAATTGCTGATGTTGGCTTGCTTGGAATGCCGAATGCCGGTAAATCGAGTTTAATACGGTCAGTTTCTTCTGCAACACCAAAAGTAGCAGATTACCCTTTTACAACCTTACATCCCAATTTGGGTGTAGTTAGCGTTGACGATTTGCGCAGTTTTGTTATTGCTGATATCCCTGGGGTTATTGAAGGTGCTGCTGAAGGCGCTGGACTCGGCTTACAGTTTCTTAAGCATTTATCACGCACCGGATTATTATTGCATCTCATTGATGTAATGCCTTACGAAAGTATGGATACGCCGGTAGAGGCGGCCAAGAAAATCATTCATGAAGTTGAGAAATGGAGTGAAGATTTAGCCAATAAACCGCGGTGGCTGATACTTAACAAGATTGACCGATTGCCTTATGGGGAAGAAGACGATTATTGTCAGGCGATTGTTGATGAATTAGGTTGGACGGGTCCTGTTTTTAAAATTGCAGCAATTAATGGCAAGGGTACGAGAGAGTTAATGTTTGCCATTATGAATTTTTTGGAAGCAGAAAGGCGGAAAGATAGTGACCAGGAATGATTTCACTAAAGTTAAGCGAGTTGTTGTAAAGATAGGGAGTTCTTTATTGACTAGAGGCGGGCAAGGTCTTGATAAGGCGGCGATCAGTGCTTGGGTTAAGCAAATGTCAGGATTACGGCATCGATCCATAGATGTAATACTGGTTTCATCGGGTTCGGTGGCTGAGGGCATGAGCCGATTAGGTTTGAAGGTAAGGCCTACTATGTTACATGAATTACAGGCGGCAGCTTCGGTGGGTCAGATGGGCTTGGTACGAGTTTTTGATGACAACTTTCAAGAACATGGTCTGCACGCGGCACAAGTATTGCTGACGCATGATGACTTATCCAATAGACAACGTTATTTAAATGCCCGCAGTACGTTGTTGA
>CAJAHC010000506.1 GCA_903939355.1 uncultured Methylococcaceae bacterium
ATAAAAAGGGTTCTTCTGAAATTTCTGACATAAATTGAAGATAATTGGATGTTGCCGATTATTCTTCAGTTAAAGTTTATGGCATGAATATTTTTACCCAGAGATCTTAACTCAATTTTTCTTGAAACTCACACAACTCTTCAATAATACAATGTTTGCATTTTGGCTTTCTGGCAATACAAGTATATCGCCCATGCAAGATTAGTAAATGGTGGGCATCTTTTTTATGTTGTTTGGGAACCCATTTATTCAGTTTTTGCTCCACTTCTAAAACATTATTGCCAGGGGCAATGCCTGTTCGATTTGAAACCCTAAATATATGAGTGTCCACGGCAATGGTGGGCTGTCCAAAGGCAGTATTAAGAATAACATTGGCAGTTTTCCTGCCTACTCCAGCCAGTGCTTCAAGTTCACTACGTGTTTGTGGCACCTCACCAGCATGTAAATCTAGCAGTCGCTGGCAAAGTTTAATAATATTTTCACTCTTAGTATTATATAAACCAATGGTGTTGACGTATTTTTTTAAGCCATCTAATCCCAAGTTCAGTATGGTCTGAGGTGTATTGGCAATCGCAAATAAATGATTGGTTGCCTTATTTACGCCCTTGTCAGTTGCTTGAGCCGATAGGACTACAGCGATTAATAACTCAAAGTTACTTCTATAATTTAGTTCTGTAGTAGGTTCAGGCATTGCTATAGATAATCTATGAAAAATGGCCTGACGTTTTTTTTGATTCATATTAGTCTTTGAGGTTTTGGTAGAAATCGTAATTGCCATTATGCCAAATATATTATTAACTGGGGTATCGAGTATCAAATTACCCAAAAAATATAAACTGATGAGATCTGTTGAGGGTTTCAGTGGTTCTCACTTACGAAAAAATTTTCACCATCTATAATTGATTAGGATAAAAATAAAATATAAAAGTCTCCAATTATTAGGGATCAAGCATGAATAGTGAGTATTTAAAAAGCAGATGTCATGAGTCTGATACCGATATAGATATAGAAAAACAAAATAAGTGGTTATTGTGGCTTGTTGCCTTGTTATTGGAAATTTTATTTGCGCCAACATGCTTATGGCTGTGGGAGCGTTGGACAATGAGTGTATGGCAAAACGGTCATGGGATTCTAGTTGCCGGACTAGTTATTTATTTGGTTTGTAGTGAATTACAGAAATTGAGATTTTTGCCACTAAGCTCAAATCCATGGGGATTTAGTGTATTAATCCCCGCCTTGCTAATTATAATCGTGGATGCAGGAATTCATTCCCAGTTATTATCCGGCATAGCGATGTTTTTATCATTGCCAGGTCTTGCTTTGTTGTTATTAGGCGCTGAGAGAACAAAAGCTATTCTTTTCCCATTACTAATATTACTTTTAACATTGCCGATTCCTTTGGTTTTTACTGAATCTATACACTTAGTGCTTCGACATCTCGCTACAAAAAGTGTCGCATGGCTGCTAAATTTATTCGGGGTACCCGTCTATTCAACGGGAACTTTACTTGAAGTTGAGGGTGGTTCATTAATGGTTGCTGATGCATGTAGTGGCTTTGCTACACTTTACGCTGCAATAACTATTGCAATATTGACAGCTTATTTTTGTAATTCTCCCCGACGAAGAGCCTTACTGCTATTGATAGCAGCGCCACTGGCTATAGCTGTTAACATCTTGAGAGTATTATTGCTCACTTTACTGGTTAACTGGTTTGGATTGGATGTCTTGGCAACTGCTGCGCATGAAATATCAGGGCTGTTGACTTTTATGATCGCATTGCCGATCATTTTCTTTCTGGGACAAAACCATGCTGTAACTGTAACAGTGTGTGAGAATTAAACATGATTTCTTCTCGTTATGCATTATGGATTACATTTATTTTGATGGTTGCACTGATACCAATCGTTACCCATAGTTACCTCAATCTCAAAGAAGATGATGGGCTGTCGGTAAAAAGCATTAAGTCTGTATTGGCTGATTTTGAATCAACACCTACAAATCGTATGCCGGGATGGGGTAAAGAAACTTTTGGTAGTGAAGATTGGATTGAACGAATCTATAACGATAAAACCGGTAAAGCATATCGTTTATTTGTAGGCCGATCTTATGACAATAAGCGTCTTTATCATCATCCTGAACTTGCATTATCTTACGCAAAAGATCTGCGAGATGATGGTGTCGTATGGTTTTCTGGGAAAGATGAAATCCCTGTTAAGTTGCTACAAAATGAAACAGGAACATCTATGGCGGCTTTTGTATTATTGTATAACGGAAAGTTTATTGAGAATCCGATATTGCATCAGATTACAGACTCTTTGCGACAATTGTTTGGAGCCAAAAAGCAAATGACACTGTTTTACATAGTGGATGATCACGAACCAAAAGGGACTAAATTTATACAAACTTCGGGGGCTTTATTATTAAATGAAGCAATCGTTGATTTTATGACACAACAGTAAAGCTGAAATTATTGAGATGACGTGATGCGCCCACAGCGCCTTCAAATACAATTGTCCCATTTGAAAACGCATGACGACAATACGGCTTTGCTTTTAGCTCTAAAAGCTTCAAATGATTCGATAGCATCACAACTTATCAAACTGGCAGGAACCAAACTTGAATCCGATCAG
>CAJAHC010000507.1 GCA_903939355.1 uncultured Methylococcaceae bacterium
AATCAGATTCATTATTGGATTTTGTTTTTTTTTCATAAGCTTCATAAGCGGAAACTATACGCTGTACGACTGGGTGCCTAACAACATCTCGTATTTCAAAAAAAGTGAAACTGATACCATCAATATCTTTAAGAACTTCAAGCACATGACGTAGTCCGGACATTTTGACTGAAGGTAGGTCAATTTGTGTAATATCACCCGTGATGACAGCAGTCGATCCGAAGCCCAAACGAGTAAGAAACATTTTAATCTGTTCTACAGTTGTATTTTGTGCCTCATCTAAAATAATGAATGCGTCATTTAGGGTGCGGCCACGCATAAATGCAAGCGGTGCAACTTCTATAATACCTTTATCAATCATTTTTTCAACGCGATCGATTCCAAGCATTTCATATAAAGCATCATATAATGGTCGTAAATAAGGATCGACCTTTTGCGCCATGTCACCCGGTAAAAAACCTAGTTTTTCACCCGCTTCAACTGCAGGTCTTACTAGAATTATTTTTCTGACTTTTTCAGTTTGTAGTGCTTCTATAGCGCAAGCAACAGCCAGATATGTTTTGCCAGTGCCTGCTGGACCTACACCGAAGTTGACATCATGTGAAAAAATCTTTTTTAGGTAGTCTTGTTGATTAGTCCCTCGCCCCCTAATTAATCCGAACTTTGCTTTAATGACAACTTCTTCATCAGTTTGCGTATTTGAAGTATCCAGTATCATCTCAATAGAGGCATCTTGCATTGCCAAGTGGATAAGTTCAGCTGTTAATTGCTCATCTGCAGTGGTTGCAAATAATCCATGCATAATTGCACAAGCTACTTTGACAGAGTTATCTAAGCCGGAAACTCTAAATTGGTTGCCACGATTAGCAATTTCAACTTTTAGACGAGTTTCTATCTGCCGTAAATGAACGTCTAAAGCACCACAAAAATTTGACAGACGTTCATTATCAGCAGGGAGTAAAGTAATTTCTAGAGACGTCATTATTAAGATATGATTTTATCTATTGTGGTTTCAACGAGTCGGCCTCTTAATGAATTAGGCAGTGCTTCAGCAATTAATACATCAACAAATTGTCCTGCCAATCGAGGATGACCTATAAAATTCACAACACGATTATTTTCTGTTCTGCCTTGCATCTGCAAAGGATTCTTTTTAGATTGCCCTTCTACTAAAACAGTTTGCTTAGTTCCAATCATATTTTTAGATATCGCACTAGCCATTTCATTGATTCGATTTTGGAAGCGTTCCAGACGTCGTTTTTTTAGTTCAGCAGGTACATCATCCGGTAAATCAGCTGCCGGTGTCCCGGGTCGTTGACTATAAATAAAGCTAAAAGATAAATCAAAACCAATTTCTTCTATAAATGACATGGTTTGTTCAAATTCTTCGTCAGTTTCACCGGGAAAGCCAATAATAAAATCTGACGACAAACTAATGTTAGGGCGCACTAAACGTAGTTTTCGTATAATTTCGATATAATCAGCACTGGTGTGACCACGCTTCATCATCTTAAGAATGTTGTCGCTTCCACTTTGTACAGGCAAATGTAGGTGATCAACAAGTTGTGGTATTTCTGCAAAGGCTTCAATTAAACTATCAGTAAATTCAACTGGATGTGAAGTGGTGAAGCGCAGGCGATCTATTCCATCAATCGCTGCTACGTAGTGCAATAATAGAGCAAAGTCGGCAATATCACCATCCTCCATGACACCACGATAAGCATTGACATTTTGCCCTAACAAATTAATCTCTCTTACACCCTGTTTTGCCAGAGATGTAATCTCGATAACTATATCTTTAAGTGGGCGGCTTATCTCCTCACCACGGGTATAAGGCACCACGCAAAAAGAACAATATTTACTACAACCTTCCATCACAGATACAAAAGCTTTAGATCCTTCTGCTCGAGGCTCTGGTAAGGCATCAAACTTTTCTATTTCCGGAAAAGAGATGTCAACAACGGGGGTATGTTTGCTTCGGACTTGATCTAATAGCTGAGGTAAACGGTGTAAGGTTTGCGGTCCAAAAACCATATCTACAAAGGGAGCGCGTTTTTGAATGGCAGCACCCTCTTGACTGGCTACACAACCACCAACACCAATTATGACATCGGGACGTTTATCTTTAATTTTGCGCCATTTACCAAGAGCAGAGAAAACCTTTTCTTGAGCTTTTTCACGTATTGAGCAGGTATTTAATAATAAAACATCAGCCAGTTTTGGGTCATCAATTAATTCAAATCCGTGAGATGCTTGGAGTACATCTCGCATTTTATCAGAATCATATTCATTCATCTGGCAACCGTTGGTTTGAATATATAATTTTTGTGTCATATTTAATCAGGGTAATTCATCAAGAAATTAGTGAAATATCTAGGATTATTGAAAAACAAATGTAACGTACATGGCTGATTTTTACTTATAAAATCTAATACGATTGAAATGTTCATAATATTCTTGGCATTATAACCTGAAGACTGATTAATCAAGCAAAACGTCTGATTTTAATTTCGTTGTGGATATTAAATTTTTTGAGATACTTGGAGTGTAATTTAATCTAATTGATTGATTGATTGATTGAATTGTTTTTCTCTGTATGATTCATGACTTATTTTGTTTTTTTGAATTTGGCTATAGTAAAGTTCATTGCCTATTCTCTTAATAGAATTTGTACTTGTTGTTCTAGATTATAGTGAGAACCAAATTCACAGTGTCGGAGCAACCCTTTTCTATCTATTAAAATATAGGAAGGGGTGCCCTTTAAATCATAAAGTTCAAATGTTTTTGCGTGATAATCTAAAGATTGAAAATAATGCTCTACTTGCTGGTAAATATTTTGTTGTATGATTTTTGGTCGTTCTTCAAAATCAGTAACATGTCGATTAATAAAGTCTACGACTTCATTTCTATCTGTTGTTTTTTGTCTTTTTTGCAAGCGATCCATTGCAACAGGGAAGGGAATGGAAAACGGCAATCGTCCAGAGATTAACTTTCCTTGTTGAAGCAATGCGCGTTTGGTTTCTCCTACAACTATATTTTCAGTAAGTAAAAGAGTTAAATTACGCAGGTTGTTTATGTGAAAATCTTCAAATGCTGTTGCTATACCAATGACAGATAAGCCTTGGTCAAAATAAGTTTGATATAACCAGCTTGCCAGTGGGAGAGCATTTAAGAAGCATCCAGGACAGTTTACCTGGAATACTTCTAATAGAATAACGCGGCCAATTAATTGATCAAAATTTACGGGATATCCCTGTAGCCATTCTGACAGTATAGGCGACGGTGCTTTCCCCCCTAAATGTGCTTTTAACACGAATTTATTTATTATTTGCTTGTAAGGC
>CAJAHC010000508.1 GCA_903939355.1 uncultured Methylococcaceae bacterium
CCCCGATCCGTCCTCGTCACCTCGTTTCGACCAAACAAGGGGTCGAAACGAGGTTCCAAATGACTTGACGCCGTTTCGTAAAGCCTGCATTTTCACTACGCTACGCTTCGTGAAAACACATGCCCTACGGCTATCGCGGACTAAAAATCTTCACTTCGCTATCGCTCCGTTTCCAAGATTTTCAGCGTCCGTGCCAATTAAGCCCATGTAAGTCATACCTTGGTTGACCACACTTCCTATATTCTGCGGGTCAGAGAGATAAGAAAAAAAACCAAAGACACACAGAGTTAAAAGACTGAATAGAGGTATGCCCAATACGATTGGATTAATAAAACGCTTATTTTTCTCATACCAGCCGTAATGTAAGACCAATGCAGTAACCATAGATAGGCTGGCCAATCTGTCATAAGGCCCGCACCTAGACTGACAAAAAGCCCTACTAAATATATGCTGCGATTTGATTCTCGATAATTCAGTTAACACCCTAGCGTCAACAGAATGAAGAACAGAGTCGGTGCTTCATAGCCAGGTTTACGGCCAATAAAAAGTATCGCTGGCAAGGCCTCAAAAATACCGGTCGCCAGCAAGGCTAAACTGTGCACCGTCAGTCTCGACTATTCCCACCCACGGTGACTGATATTGTGATGCATCAGCAAAGCACTACCTATGAAAATAAAGGCAAGAATTACATAATTAACAGGCAGGCGTTCCTTATTCATTTATAGCACACTTTCATTTTAAAGATACCAAAATACACCCAACATGATAACTCTTGCACCAGTCCAGCGATTCCTGAAATGGTCTAAGCCCAGGTCGGATTTACTTCAGTAAGTAGACTCACCTTATAAATGAAATTCATTTTATATAGCTTTATCTCTCTGGGAACTTGGCAGAATGTCATTCACAAACTATAGTTGGAGAAAGATCCAATATTGCGTTGATGGGAATAATTACTTTGAATTTAAGCCTCGGAACAATGAAACTAGTAAGTGAAGTTTTCGACAGCATATGAACAGCTCTCGTTAATGACAAGTAATATTGCCAACTATACATGATAAGGCAACTTAATAATCAACAGTAGTCATTTGGTTGGTGATTTATGTCGCTAATTGGTCAGGCTATACCTCAAACTGCTAACTGAGAAACAAAATGACCGAGACATCAACCGCTCCGCTGGTCGTTGATTTGGACGGAACACTGACGCTTACAGACACTTTGGTCGAATCCATAATACAGCTTGGCAAACAACACCCCATGGATTTGTTTAAGCTACCATTCTGGCTGCTTAAAGGACGTGGCAGTTTTAAGGCAAGCATAGCGACTCGATCTACGCTACCTATTACAAATTTGCCTTACCACACAAACTTGATCAACTATTTGCAGAGCGAAAAACAAAACGGCAGGCAACTTATTCTTGCCACAGCTGCAAACAATAAGATTGCCAATGCCGTTGCAGCGCATCTTGATTTGTTCGATATTGTGATTGCCAGCAGTGAAAATCATAATCTTAAAGGCATAGTCAAACTGACAGCGATTCAGCAAACAGTCGGTTCAAAATTTGTCTATGCGGGCGATAACAAAGCGGACTTGCCTATTTGGCAAGCTGCGCAGGCAGCAATTCTGGTCAATACGTCGAGTAATGTCAGTAACACCGTGCGCAAAAACACCTCTATCGAGCTAGAGTTTCCGGCAGAAAATACTGGCATCAGACTTTGGTTGCGGGCTTTGCGTGTGCATCAATGGTTTAAAAATCTGCTGTTATTCGTTCCTTTGTTAACAGCCTTTTCATTTCAAGAAATCGACAAATTACTGGCTATTACTTTAGCTTTTTTTGCCTTTTCCTTAACGGCGTCTGCAACCTATATGGGTAACGACTTATGGGATCTGGAAAGCGATCGTTCCCATCCCCGCAAGAAGTATCGACCATTTGCCAGTGCTCAAATATCCATTATAAAAGGAGTTGCGTTAGCGGCAGGATTATTGGTATTAGGGTTAATGCTTGCAGCAAATGTATCGCTGAATTTTTTCTGGATGTTGCTATTGTATCTGCTGGTCACGATAACCTATACATGGACACTTAAAACCTATGTATTGATTGATGTAATTGTACTTTCATTGCTTTATACCTTGCGTATCATTGCTGGTTCAGTAGCAGTTGAGGTGCCGACCAGTTCCTGGCTACTGGCTTTTTCAGTATTTATTTTTTTCAGCCTCGCTTTGGTAAAACGGTGTTCAGAGCTGGTATCTTTGCAGCAAAGTGGTAAAGAAAACACTCATGGCCGTGATTATTGCAATTCTGATCTCGTTGTGCTTTGGCCTTTGGGCGTTGGTTCCGCATTATCCGCAGTCGTGGTATTCGGATTATTCATCAGTGCGGCCGAAACTCAAGTACGCTACGCCAGTCCGCAAGGTTTGTGGCTAGTAGCGATTGGATTGATTTATTGGCTGGCGCGGCTGTGGATTAAAACAGCTCGTGGCGAAATGCATGACGATCCACTCGTATTTGCAATTCGCGATTTCGGTAGCCGCATTACTATTATTGCGATGATTATGGCAACTCTCGCCGCTCACTTCTTCACCTTGGAATAAAGCATGCATATCGTCTTTGTTGCCATTATTAGTATTATTCTTTCTGTTGCTGCCCAGTTTTTACTGAAAGCCGGCATGTCGAGTATAGAAATCAAACAGGCATTTGCACAACCTTTAACATTACGCCTTCCTTGGATTGTGCTAACCAATGCATTCATTTTGGGGGGCTTTACACTTTACGGCCTGGGTGCCGTGGTGTGGCTTAAGGTATTATCAACCTGGGATGTTAGCAAAGCCTATCCCTTGGTTGGACTTGGCTTTGGCTTGACTGTTCTGGTAGGCATGGCTATGGGAGAAAGCGTTACTGCACTTCGTGTGCTTGGAGTGCTGTTAATTTGTGAGGGTGTATGGCTGGTAGCGAATTCCTGAAAATGAAGAACTTTAGAACAATAAACATCGAGAGTAGGCATACAAAAAAACTTCCATTGTTCATTTTGGCGGTAATATCATTGTTAATGGCAATTCATTTGCATTATAGATCACCAGATTTTCCCTATTCACCTGACAGCGCCAGTTATATTGAGCAAGCTAGAAACTTAGTTAATTCCGGCTCGCTTCTGACTACCCCTTATGGAATATCCGCTGGTAATTTAGATCAGATTGAAAACAAATTATTTCCAATAGGATTTGCAGTTGTTTTAGCCGCAATTTCTAGATTTGGCTTCGACGCAAAAGATGTTGCTATTGAAATAAGTCATTGGTCGGCTATATTACTGCCATGGTTAATTTATTTCTGTTTTCGTGCTGCATTAGGCTCACGCAGTGCGTTAGAGATTGCCTGTTTAAGTTGTATATCGCCAAGCGTTCTTCTCAACTCACCGATGGGGTTAACAGATATGTTTGCTCTGGCACTTGCCATTGGCGCTATTAGCTTAACCTTAAACGCAAGATCAACCTTGGTGTTTATTTTTAGCGGGATACTAGCGGGCATGGCATACGCTGTTAGAAATGTGCATCTAGCTTTGTTAATTTCCATTGGCCTTTACTATTTCTATTTATGGTTTGCAGATAACACAAAAGACAGGCGTACTTTTTATAAGCATGCAGTTGGTCACTTCTTTGGGATAAGTATTATTGTATTTCCGATTCTGCTGAGAAATGTATACTTATTCGGCACACCAAATCCGTACAAAATGGCTCCGAGCACTATCGGCTTCATCGAAAATTTGAGAACTTATATTGAAGCACTAATCAAAGACCTAACTGCTTGTAGCGGATGTGCGAATTATATTGCTTGGTCGGTTCCAGGTTTGGTAGGGCTTATCTTGGTAGCAGGCTGTTTATGCTGGCTGTTCAGCAAATATGCTTGGTACAATTTGGAAACTGAAGGTAGAAAAATAATTGTCCTTTCTACTATCTATGCTCTTGTTGGTTCTTGTGTTGTTATTGCAGCACGAACTCGCTATCAATGGGGCGAAGTCATCAGTATCAGACATACTTTGCAATACACACCTTTTTTTCTTACTATTATACTTATATCTATTTTAGGATATTCAACAGGACGGTTCACTAAATTTCTGGGAATGTTTAAGGTGATTTTAGTTGTCATTTTGGTTTTTTTTCACATAAATTACGCTTTATTTTCAGAGGCATTTCAAAATAGAAATCATAATAACCCAATCATTCTCAACGCTTATGAAATAGGCAAAAACCATTTGTGTACAAAGGAGAATAATGTATTTTTAGTTTCGAATTGGTCGTATGTATTTCGTATCAAATGCGCTGCTCGCGTAAGGCAGATCGAACCAATCAATGTTACTTACAACAAAGACATGCAAGCTCTAATTGCCGCTAATGAGGGCTATAATAACTTAATTGCTGCGATAGACGACGTAAAGCATCACGCAATGGGCAGACCGATTCATATTGGTTTTTTTCCCGGTAGCTTTGGTCTAGAGGCACGCAATTTCCCATTGCAAAGCGCTAATCAACAAAAATTACTTGATTCAGGTTGGGCAATAATTCGCAACGATGAGCATGGCCTTCTCATTAAATACGAAAAGAATATGCTGTAAATTAAAATCCTCATAATATTTGATGATTGGTTGTGCTTATGATAGGTACACTAAAGGCTGACTTGATTGGTGAGCAGTCCTATGTTGCTTTATCACCGGAGGTTTCTATATTACCAATCGTGTTCGGCTCTTTGACATCCCTTTCAAAACTATTTTATTGAACAAACTTATATGAAATATAAATCAATAAGCAAAGATGTTGCCATAATCACCATTCTTGCTCTTTCCATGGCAATTGGAAGTTATCAACTTTCCGGCTGGCTGAATGATCAAATGCAAAACATGCTCGTTTATGTGAATGACTTGTGGTTTGATGCAGATGTATATCGAATATATTATGTAATGACTGACCGTATGAGCGTAGAAAATGACAGATCTACTACTCACCCATTATTTGCAATAATTGCATATCCAACTATGCAAGCCATGACATCGATATTAGGAATTGGTCCTCCTCGAGCTCTACGACTGCTTGTTGCAATATCGGCAGCGTTGTGGATAGTATGCCTATACAGCACCATGAGACTAATAGATTGTAAAAAGTTTGACGCAACTGTTTTTTCCGTACTTGCCGCCTCCAGCTCTTCATCTATTTTCTGGTTTGCAATTCCGGAAACATTTGCAATGGGTTCAATATCTATATTAGTTTCTTTAGCTTTTATTGCTTTTACCCGATTTAAAAATATCAACTTGATCTGGTATGTAATATTAAATATTTTTACTTTGAGCATTACTATTACAAATTGGATAGCCGGTTTAACAGTTACATATATAAAGCTTTCATTTAGAAAGTTTATGGTCACTATAGCATTGGCATTGACCATTGCTCTCTGTCTTTGGCTTATTCAGACTGTATTATTTCCATCTGCTCATCAGTTAGTTTCGAATGAGAGTGGTTATATATTAATGACTCAAGCAGGAGGCGTAATAAATTCGCTTCAAGCAATTCTTGTACATAGCATGATTGCACCAGCTTTATTGCTACGAAATGGTTTGGGTATTGTTAGTGGAGAACTGATTTTATCATTTCAAGGAGCTACACTTGGATCCGGCAGCGTTTGGGGAGCAATTGCAGTTATTCCCTGGATTTTTCTTTTATGCCTAGGTGTTCGAAGTTTTTTTATTGCCAATATTGACCCGGGCTTTCGCTTGACTCTAGTGATAATTTTAATCGGTCAGGTTCTTTTGCACTTGATATACGGTAGTGAGGTATTTTTGTACTCACTACATTTTTTACCGCTAATCATTATATTCGCAAGCTTAACAACTCTAACTCGTTATAGGAAAGTAGCTTTAGTTCTTGCATTGTTACTGATTCCTTTAGCTTTTATGAATAATGGAGCACAGTTTAAAAAATCAGGTATTTGTCTTGGAAAACTTAGGCTACAAACAGCTTTATCTGAAGATGAACAAAAAATGCTTAAGAATTCACCTATGGGTTTTGATTCAGAATATAGATGCGGTATTTAAATTTAATTCCATAACGACAGCTTATAAATAACATATCCCATTAGCTGAATATAGCCGTCACGCATTTTTTGCCAAGATAGAGTAGTAATTAGTTATATTGAGATCTTTGTATGAATTTAGTAAAAATATCATGAAAATGAGATAATGGAGCATAGAAAATCATCTGAACTAGGTAATTAAAATGGCGTGGAAAAACTTACAACAAACGACATGGGTTGATGTGATGCTGATTGAATATGAGGCCTTAAAAGAACTAGATGATGTTCATGAACTTATTAATTGGTCAAGAATTGAAAGTTTACTTACTGGGCTTCATTCCAGCCCTCTCGGCGAAAAAGCCTGGCCACCTTTAATGATGTTTAAAGCGTTATTGTTGCAAAGTTGGTATGCATTAAGTGATCCGGCTTTAGAAAAA
>CAJAHC010000509.1 GCA_903939355.1 uncultured Methylococcaceae bacterium
ACTATTAATCTGCTTTGATAGCCCAACAAATAACATCAGTTAATTGATTTTTTTCTGCAACATATTGCCGTATCATCTCTTCTAAATTCTTAATATGGACATCTTTTTCGTGCACCGCTTGGTTACAATTTGCAATTACCTTATCCAGATTGACCACATGATTTTTTAAGTCATTTAACTCATAACGCTCTATTTGTCTTGAGCCTAAAGCTGCAAAATAATTTATCAATTGCTGTTTATCAAGATAACTCGATTTAAGCCAACTTAACTTTTCTTCTTTCTTTTGATTAGGTGAATCATTTATTTGTAACACACCCAAACCATGTGAATGGACAAACTCCAGGTTATGAGGATAACGCACTTTCAACTCGTCCCAAAGCTTCCATACTCCAAAGTTACGTTCACGCACATTAGTATCATGAAACATAACAATTGCACCGGGTGCTAGCTTAGGTAACCACGTTTCAAAATCATGAGCAACGGCTTCATAAGTATGTAAGCCATCGATATGCAACAACTCAATTGATTCATCAGCAAAATAGCCAACGGCATCATCAAAAGTCATTCGCAATAACCGAGAAAACTCGGCATAACGCTCTTGGTGATGCGTATTTACTTTATTAAATATAGCGTCATTGTATTGACCGGAATGCTCATCACCCTGCCATGTATCGACGGCATAACATTTTGTAGTCAGGCCGTTTTCAAGAGCTGATTGGCAGAATGCAAAGTATGAATGTCCGTAATGTGTACCCAACTCAACAAATATTTTTGGTTTCACCTCTTTCATTACTGAACAAGCAAAAGGCAAATGACCTAGCCAAGCACTAGGTGCTTGTAGTAAGTTTGGAGTAAATGATGCGGCAGCCAATAAATTATCTAAGTTCATATTAACGTTACTATGGTTTCTAACTTTATTTCTTGCATAGGAATGCCTATCAAACCTGATGCAACACTGCTTGATTCTGATTTAAAAGAAACAGCATCATGTATCCAGTGATGCTGTTCGTGAATTTCTTGTGTGCCATTAGCTATAGCAACCGTTATACTATAGTGACCGGCGGGAAGCAAAGGCATATAAAAAACAAAATCGGCTTGAAGCTCTTGATCCTCCTCACAATAAATACCTTTTTCATTATAAGTTAAATAGGTATTATCTCCAAATAACGTCTGTCCCAAGTGATCTTTAACAAAAAAGCCAATAATAGGTGCGTTTAAATATTGATGTGCGTGGACCATCACTCGTAATATGACTTTTTCGCCACCAACAAGCCAGGCAAGTGCTTGGTAATTTTCATCCAAAAGACAAACGTCATGGATTTGTGCACCCCCTTTCCCAAAAGCTTTTGCATCCGGATCAAACTTAAATATTTGTAGATCGTTACGTAAATTACTGGCATTGATATAGTTAAGTCGCTGATCTTTTTCTGGTAGTACGTGCTTTGGCTTGGTAATTATCTTAAGTTTGGTTGTCGTGCTCTTACCTTGTTGTGCCTCATAAAATGCCTCTAAATAAAGCTCACATATATCTTTGGGCTTACCCTCTTGTATAACCGCCCCTTTTTCAAGCCAAACAACATGACTACAAAGACTTTTAATGCTCTCTGTGCTGTGGCTTACAAATAAAACGGTACCCGTTTTCATAAAGTTGCGTAAAAAACGCATGCATTTTTGACTAAAAAAAGCATCCCCCACAGCTAGCGCTTCATCAATAACCAATATATCAGCATCGACATGAGCAATAACAGAAAATGCTAAGCGCACGGTCATGCCGCTAGAGTAAGTTTTTGTCGGCTGCTCAATGAAGTCACCAATATCAGAAAAAGCGACGATATCATCGAACCGCTCGTCGATTTCTTTTTTATTCAAACCCAACACGGCAGCATTCATATAAATGTTTTCACGGCCGGTAAATTGTGGATTAAATCCGGAACCCAGTTCAAGCAATGCTGCGATACGACCTTGGGTTTGGATACTGCCACTGGTGGGTGTCAGAGTGCCGCAAATCATTTGCAATAGGGTGGATTTACCACTGCCGTTACGCCCGATAATCCCAACGGTTTCACCTTTTTTTAATTCAAAAGAAACGTCTTTAACCGCCCAAAACTCTCGAAAATAATGTTTGGGTTTTTGCCAGGTTAAGCGTTGCAAACGCGGCGCGACAAACTGCTTTAGCCGGTCACGCGGGTTGTCGTAGATGTGATAACATTTACTCAGGTTTTGTACTTTGATGGCGATGTTACTGTCTGATTTCATTTTTATTCCCTAAGATCAATTTGATGTAGTACGCAGTAAACCAGCTATTTCCTGCGCCCAAGGGTTTATTGGCCCATAGGGTTTAACCAGCATTCCATTTGCGACTCGAAATAATAGACGGGCTTGCTCTCCTTCTACAGAGTTATCATATAGATAAGAACGATCCGCAATCTTTGCTATCAAAGAACAATTTGCCAACGACTTGGCATAACGACTAATGATTTTACCAATAGGTACATCATGACCGCCTTCCATCACTCGCATCGCAACCCTTTTGGCGTTAATGGATGGATCATCTGTCCCTACAAAAAATAATCTAATAAAATAACCAGCTTTCTTGGCTCGTCTTATAAAATCAACTTTATCCGGAGCGGACAACACTGTTTCAAAAGCTAAGCTATTGCCTTCACACAAGCATTGTTCACGGATTTCAGTCGATTTTTGTGCTGCCTTTAACACCGACTCAAAAGAATTCCAGTCGCCAAATTGATCGCGTGCAATAAAGTCTGGATTAACATAGACACAGCCGGTCATCCACTCATGCAACAGTAATTGTTCGGTAATAGAGGTTTTGCCCGCTCCATTTGGACCAGCCACGATAATCAGCCGAGGGCGATCACTCATAAGTCTTCTGGTATCTGATTGACCCGCCTGATTTCTTTCCGCAAGGTATTCATCAATTGTTCACGGGCAGCGCCAGCTTTTTTTCGCGCTTCAATCATTACTTCGCTCATCAAGCTATGTAATTGTTCATCAGAAGGTTCGTTTTCCGTATCATTTAAATCGAAGGGTTGATTATTCATATCTTTACTTCAAAATTGCTATGTTGCTGAGTA
>CAJAHC010000510.1 GCA_903939355.1 uncultured Methylococcaceae bacterium
CATAACTTACTTATACCCCCACCCAATTGCACAAGTATCAATATATTTACTTTCGACCTTTAAATATATAAATAATATTTCAAAATTTAACCGAATAAAGATAAGAATCAAAATGGATCAAATAGAATCAGCCCAACAGTATTCTTCAGCTGCAGAGTTGGGAGATGTCAACGCACAGTTCACTCTTGCCTTAATGTATGCGAATGGTCTCGGTGGTTTAACTAAGGACTATATTTATGCTCATAAATGGGCAACCATGGCCGCTATGAATGGCAACACAGAGGCTGCAATGCTAGCTGAGTTACTTTCCGAGCAAATGACTCGCCAAGACACAGAGAGTTCAAGAAAATTAACCCTACAATGTCGCAGCAATACATTATAAATATTTACAAAAACTACTGATATGAATGCCAATAAGATCTCAAATCAAAGAGATAACAAGCTAGAAATTATTTTTGAGCAAAATAAGATAAAGCAAAATCAAATCAATGCTAAATGGACTAAGCCTATGCGTTCATTTTTTAATGAAAGTGAACTCATTCATACCATGAATTTAACAGCAAAAACTCGATAGTATTTAAAATGTAGGCAACATTTCTTATATTTTTTGCCACTACCGCAAGGACAAAGATCATTTTTCTAACAGCTTGTTTTTAAGAGCGATTTATTGAGCTATAACCGGTAATTATATTTACCTTATATGACGATTATATGACTTAATTGTTAATTAAAGAGAAACAATTTATACATTAGTTAAGCTATTGTTAATCAGACAAACCTCATTTATAGTTTAATCGTGATAATTTTATTAACTATATGAGGATTTTTCAAATGAGTAACTTAACCAAAGACATTTTAATTGCAGCTCTTTTTTTAGTGGGAATTACTGGATTCATTTCGGGTGAATTTATTATTTCATCAGCAATATTTGCTGCAGCAGCGATTGCAAGTAATATCAAAACCAATAACTCAGATAAAAAAGCGGATCATTTGACATGGGGTTGAATCTTGTAGCATGAAGTCATTTAGAGCCTCACGGTTCTGAATGGCTTTCTGTTCTGTTTGACCTGAATAACTACAATCAAGCCTCATCCTCCTGCTTTATATTCCCGTTTCTTTTATTTTCTCAAGATTTGCTTGAATCAAGCTGCACTCTTGCGCTGCCGACTGTTAAATCGTGCTAATTACCTCAACTCATCCTACATGTGAGCTAATCTTCTGTGTTCAACACAAGAATATTTTAACCTAGTCATCAAATATTAATATAAACAACAGAAAATGGTTTCCTAATTTAGCGAGAAATAACATGTCAAAAAAATACAGTATCGTTATTAAGGATATCTCATTAGTTAAAGGACAAGAATCATCCTACATTCAATATGATCTAGGCAATAGATATTATCGTGGACAAGGTGCAACTCAGGATTTTGAGAAAGCGTTTGCTTATTTTAATTTAGCCGCTGAACAAGGTTATACATCAGCACACTACATGCTAGGTTTTATGTATATCTCTGGGCAAGGCGTGACAAGGAATACTAGTCAAGCCTTCAATTGGTGGAAATTGGCTGCCAACCAAGGACATACGGCTGCTCAATCTAATCTCAGTAGATTGTATCGTTATGGTCAGGGCGTTAAGAAAGATCTTCCGAAAGCATTTAAGTGGTGCAAATTAGCGGCAGAACAAGGTGATGAAGATGCACTTCACAATCTAAAAGAAATTGAAGAACAATTGCAGTCTATTCAATGGTCTGATGACACACCAAGCCCACAACTATTTAGCACTGTTCAACCTTGGAAATCTGCTTATATTTGATGGATTAAAAACTATTTAATACATAGTTGATTCAAATCAATCCCTCATTTTATTTTTTTCGGCATAATGCGACAAATCGCAATGGAATAGCAAACTCACTTAGCAAGGCCCTAGAACCTCACTCTACGACTTCATTCACTAAAGGTTACATAATTTCTGCCCAAGCTTCTATCTCATATGAAAGTATCCAATAAAAACCGAGGCAATACAGTTAACACAAAAACCCATGATAATTCAATCTGCTCACAAGATCGGGAAGCTCAAATTGCCGAATATGCTTATTACAGGGCGAAAGCTAGAAATTTTGAACCTGGACATGATATTGAAGATTGGCTAGCAGCCGAACAGCATTTTGTACAACACGCTCAGTCACAGTGCGCTGGTGTCTTTTATACATTAATTAGTTAACTGAGTGAGAACTACAATGTCATTAGACCACCAAGCTATCAAGCAATTGGCCAATGGCGAACAGCAGAAAAATGCTTATATAAATTCATAAACTAAATCCACATTGTTTACACATTATATTCAAAATTTTTA
>CAJAHC010000511.1 GCA_903939355.1 uncultured Methylococcaceae bacterium
ATTTAGCTAAATGCGTAATTATTTTCTATATTGGTAATTTTTTATATCTTTAATTTAACATTATTACTTATTTATATTCAATAAGTTAACCAACACAAAATATAAAATTATATCTAATTACACCTAGAAATATCTCTAAGCATCTCGTTTTATAACTTTACGCTTAGTTGTTTCTTTGTAATCAATAGGGTTAGGTTAAATTGATTTTACTTGGATACAATGAGCCTACGCACTATCTGATTCTGAGCGGGTAATAACATTTACTCGCTGTAGTCTTTGTTCGATTAGTACGGCTTGTTGCAATATTTCAAGAGCAATTTCAGCCAATAGTGGGTTATTTGATTTTACAAGTCCTTGTATGTTCTGTACCAATAAGCTTGCTGCTTGACTGGTCATTTCTACATTTCTTTTATCATTGTCACTAAACATTTTTATCTCCTTAATATCCCACAAAATTATATTCTATTGAGTTTTTGTTAAAATCCTCAGCTTTGTTGATCTTTTTGCAATAGTCTTGTAGGTCGGTTAGTGCCTTTTGTACCCGACATTGTATACAGGGATTATTAAATAACCACGCTTCTATTTTGGCAGGCCTAAATGAACCAATATAGCTTGCTCAACCCCTAGCATATCCGCCTTGGACAGTGTGCCGATTTGGGTTTTTAAACGTATTTTATCGGCTGCCATGATTTGATCAGCCATGGCTTTGCCTTTTTTACCTTCGAGCGTAACCAGTGTTTCACCAGGGTAAACACGACTGGTATTAGTGCTTAACGGTATAACGACAACACGCAATAAATGTCGGTTAGCCGAGTCATTACTGACAATAACAGCGGGGCGTGTTTTACGAATTTCACTGCCTACTGAAGGGTCAAACTCTACCCACCAGACTTCACCTCGCTTCATTTTCCATGTCTCCGGCAAGTGCGTTAACCCATTCCATAGCCTCACTTTCTCGCACTTGGTCAGCAGCCATGGCCTTATAACCGGCATCCATAGAAGTGTCGAGCACATGGGGGCGTAACAAGTCTTCAATAAATTGGCTCATTTTGCGCTTGCCAATGGTTCTATAAAGCCCGTCATAAACAGCTTCATCCAAGGTAATTGTCATTTTTTTGTGCATTGCAATCTCTCAATACATTATACGTATAACGTACTATAGCATAAGTATAGACAAAGTCGTAACAGAGTACTTTTAAGTAAAATTAAGAATTTTATGGGTAACATAATGCTATCAGCATAAAATCAAACAGCCTTGCTGATTAATTTTATTTCTTTAAGCCGGCTATTCAGTTATTAACGTTTCACTCAACAACAAAGGCAGAACAGAACTGTCCTTATTATCTCGTTTCAGCTGATGTGGCTACGCAGTTTTTAAAAACAAGCAAAAACACGTTCGCCACTTGGCAATCCCCCCGCCCCTTGTCAGGGTCAGGCGGCTTGGTATTAGCTTATTAAAAGCACGCCAGCTCAAGGGTGTGCTTCGCTTTCAGCTAAATAAACGGTGGAGCTGTTTTTTTATCTGAACCCTTGACAGGTCAGATAAATAACGTAATTTAGCGTGTAATATTTTATATAAAAATACTATAACTGATTGATTTTTTTGATAATATTTGATATTATAACCCTGTAGTAAAGGTTATTTTTAAAGGTTGGCGGGGCGTGTTCTAGCACTCCCCGCCGGTTTCCACAATCGCAATGTTTAGGTTACAGATTATGAATATTACATTATATCCATTAGGCGCTTATGTGTCTGGTTATTGTCTTC
>CAJAHC010000512.1 GCA_903939355.1 uncultured Methylococcaceae bacterium
CTCTAATATGCTTCCTATCCAAAAGGAACACGCAAAAAATATAATAGATGCTTCTCTGCAATTACAACGCTTACTTAATGAACAATTAGTATCTAGGGAGATGAAATTTTGCGAAATTTCTATCGAAAATAAGTCGTTTTTAATTTCAACATTAGTTAAACGAGTCTATGACCGTATTTATAAGGCGGCAATTAATAGAGGATTATCAGTATTTATATATGTTGATCCAGATTTGCCTGCTTTGCTTGGAGATGAACGGTTACTGGGTCAAGTATTCGATATATTGGGTTCTAATGCGTTGAGGTTGACTAAGCAGGGAAGCGTCAGTATATCTGTGCAATTACTCAATAATCATAACGGATATGTTCAATTGGGGTTTGAAGTAAAAGATACAGGCACAGGTATGCCAATGTATAGACAGAATGAATTATTGGCATTTTTAGCAACAGTTGATGTTACTAAAATAAGTAAAGATAACACTATTAACCTTGATCTATTCAATTGTGCTCATCTGGTAAAATTGCTACAAGGTGAGTTTGAGTTTGAAAGTAAATTCGGTAAAGGTAGTCAGTTTCTTATTAAACTGTGGCTGAAGAGAGTTTAATAGAGTTAGCAATTATGTAGTGAAATATAATTACTATAAAAAGTGCAGGCGAGGGAAATATCCCCCGTCCTGCATAGGCTTTAGAGGTACTTTGTTTATAATCAATCTGCTTGACGTCTTAAAAAAGCAGGAATATCTAGATAATCTAAATTCACTTCTTTTTTATTTTGAGCGCCAAAGCGAGTTTCTCTATTTTCATCTTTACCATTCTGACGAATGATAGTTGGCTTATCCAATTCGTCATAATCGGCTCTGTTAAAAACAGGTTTATGTAAGATTTTAATAGGTGCTTTAACAGCAACTGGTGGTAAACCCATGCCGGTTGCAACCACAGTTACTTTAATTTCATCACCCAAGCTTGGATCAATAGCCATGCCGATTTTAATAACAGCATCTTCTGAAGCAAACTCATGAACTATATTGCCCACCTCGTTGAACTCAGCAACACCCATATCAGCCGCTGAAATATTAACTAATATTCCACGAGCACCTTGTAAATTGATGTCTTCGAGTAATGGGCAGGCGATTGCTTTTTCAGCAGCTTCACGGGCACGATGTTCACCAGATGCAGTTCCCATACCCATAATAGCGGCACCCATTCCAGACATGACAGTTCTTACATCTGCAAAATCGACGTTAATCATGCCGGGATGAACAATAAGTTCAGTGATGCCCTGTACAGCGTCTAATAATACGTCATTGGCGGCTTTAAAGGCATCCATTAAGCTGACATTGTTACCCAATACGGGTAATAATTTTTGATTAGGAATGGTGATTAATGAATCTACATATTTCTCAAGTTCAATGATGCCCTGTTCTGCAACAAGTTGCTTCTTTTTACCTTCAAACATGAAAGGTTTAGTTACTACAGCAACAGTTAATATTCCCATTTCTCTTGCAATTTGCGCAATAACTGGGATGGCTCCTGTTCCTGTGCCACCACCCATTCCTGCAGTTAAGAAAACCATATCTGCACCTTGTAAAACCTCTTTAATGCGTTCTTTGTTTTCTTCAGCAGCAAATTTTCCTACTTCTGGATTTGTACCAGCGCCCAATCCTTTTGTTAATTCAACTCCCAATTGGACTACAGTATCAACGGTTACTTTACGTAACGCTTGTGCATCGGTATTTGCGCAGATAAACTCTACGCCTTCAATATGGCAACCAACCATGTGATTAACTGCATTACCACCACCACCACCTACACCAATTACTTTGATGACCGCAGTTTCACTATATGTATCCACCAATTCATATTTCATATCATCACCCCTTAACTATAAAAATAAATATTATTAGAAATTACCCTGAAACCAATTTTTCATTTTTGAAAGCCAACCCAAGCCCTCAGAATCAATGCCTCTACGTAAGCTTTGATGTTCTCTTCCATACATTAATAATCCAACACCCGTAGAGTGAATAGGATTTCTTACTACTTCAGTTAACCCTGAAACATTTTGTGGTCCACCCATTCTTACTGGCATGTGAAAAATCTCTTCCGCCAGCTCAATTAAACCCATCACTTTTGAACTACCACCAGTTAAAACGACCCCGGCAGCTATTAATTCTTCGTTACCGCTACGCCTTAATTCGGATTGAACGAGTAGCATTAATTCTTCATAGCGAGGTTCTATAATTTCAGCCAAATTTTGCATTGAAATTTTACGTGGTGCTCGCTCACCAATACTTGGCACTTCAATAGAGTCGTCAACATTGGCTAATTGAGTTAATGCGCAGGCATATTTACGTTTAATATCTTCAGCATTTATTGTTGGTGTCCTTAAGGCAACAGCAATATCGTTAGTTACTTGATCACCAGCTATCGGAATCACAGCTGTATGTCTAATAGCACCATCGACAAAAATGGCAATATCGGTTGTCCCACCACCGATATCAATGAGGCAGACACCTAATTCTTTTTCATCTTCTGTTAATACGGCATTACACGATGCTAATTGTTCCAGAACAATATCTTCAACCTCTAAACCGCAACGACGAATACATTTAATGATATTCTGTGATGCACTGACGCTTCCGGTAACCATATGTACTTTGGCTTCTAA
>CAJAHC010000513.1 GCA_903939355.1 uncultured Methylococcaceae bacterium
CTGTATTAAATTTTTTGACACTTTTTGTAGTATTTTTTGATAGATGGCTTCATTTTTTACCCTAAGTAGCCAAGCTAGATAACGTTATTTGTTTTTTATAAGCAATTAACTTTTTTTTTAGGAAAAAAATTTCCTTCCGTATTTTAATTAGTAAAGTTTGATTTTGTGGAATTTCATATGACCAATATCGATTTAAGCATAGAGCAAGTTTATGGCCCTCGTCCCCATCTTAATCACAAGGTGGGACTGATAGAACGCATTATTTTTGTTGGTTTGCTCGTTGCAGGGCTATTGTTTGCGGGCTTTAATTTGGTAAGCGACATTACTGTGTCAGGTGACATAGCTATTACTTGGCTACCCTATATATTACTGGGCATAGCTCTTTTGATTGCTCTTGGGTTTGAATTTGTTAATGGATTTCATGACACGGCAAATGCAGTAGCAACAGTTATATATACGCATTCACTCCCCGCTCATATCGCAGTGCTATGGTCCGGATTCTTTAATTTCTTGGGCGTTTTATTTTCGAGTGGGACAGTTGCGTTCGGTATTATATCTTTACTTCCAGTAGAGTTAGTTTTACAAGTAGGTTCTAATGCCGGGTTTGCAATGGTATTTGCTCTGCTTATAGCCGCTATTATGTGGAATTTAGGTACCTGGTTATTAGGCTTGCCAGCATCTTCATCACATACTCTAATTGGTTCTATTATTGGTGTAGGTGTCGCTAATGCTTTGATGCACGGCCGTGATGGTACGGGCGGCGTCGACTGGGCTCAGGCGACTAAAGTTGGCTATTCATTATTATTTTCGCCAATAATCGGATTTTGTTGTGCAGGATTGTTATTGCTGGCTTTGCGGTTTTTTGTCAAAACCCCTGATTTATATCAGGAACCCAAGGGCAATAAGCCGCCATCTTTTTGGATAAGGGCTTTATTGATTTTGACTTGTACAGGCGTATCTTTTGCTCATGGATCAAATGATGGTCAAAAAGGGATGGGTCTAATTATGCTTATTTTAGTGGGTACTGTGCCGACAGCCTATGCATTAAACCGTGCGATGTCAGTCGATCGTATGGCGCCGTTTATAGCAATTTCTCATGTTACTGAAGAATCTTTAGTAAAAACCATCACGATAAATAGTACGAGTCAGCCTTCATTGATATTAGCTGACTATTTACGAACAAAAGACTTTCAGCCCCAAGTTATATCTGGACTTGCTGAGATGATTGGTGATATTGGCGAACAAGTTAAAAAATATGGTAGTTTAGCTAATGTACCAATGGCAGCCGTTGCCAATGTTCGTAATGACATGTATTTAACTTCTGAGGTTATTAGCCTTTTAGAAAAAAATAAGGTGGTCAATTTTGACATTGAAACCAATACTAATCTTAAGGTCTTCAAAAAAGACATTGATGACTCGACTAAGTACATTCCACTATGGGTTAAAGTAATTGTAGCCATCGCATTAGGCTTAGGAACTATGGTGGGATGGAAGCGCATTGTAGTGACGGTTGGTGAGAAAATTGGTAAAACCCATTTGACTTATGCACAAGGTGCTTCAGCAGAATTGGTAGCCATGGCGACTATCGGAGCTGCCGATATGTTTGGTCTTCCAGTTTCCACAACTCAGGTGCTGTCATCAGGTGTTGCTGGGGCTATGACCGCTAACAAATCTGGATTACAGTGGAGAACTATTCGTGGTCTGGCTATGGCTTGGGTTTTAACACTACCGGTCGCAATGCTTCTTTCGGGGTCTTTATATTGGTTATTTACCAAGATTTTTTAAATTTCGGTAAAAAGATCATATAAGTGTCAACTAGCGTTAGAAATTTCAGCTAATTTACGTGCTACCTTTCTTATTTATTTAATAGGCTATGCCAAAATACATAGATTATGTGTTGAATAGCCACTGATTTCTTTATAGGAGTAAATTAGCGGTGTTTTGACTGAGTTACTATGGATTGCATTTATACGCTTTCGCACTAACACTGCCGCTGTAGTCGGTGGCTGTGTATGATTGCTCCCAGACTAGGTGGGTTGCACCCAGTTTGGCCGCATGGCCCAGAGCGTTAATTTTGGCTTGTTTTATCCAGTCTTCATTATGTCCATATCCTGATTTCCCTAGAACTTTTTGTAGATAATGACATTTTTGCATAGCTAACTCTTGTGCTTCTTGAGGTTGTGCTAAAGCGACCATGGGTGAGATTAACAAAACAAAAGAAGCAACAAAAATAAGGGCTTGAGAGAGGTTAATTACTTCAATATTAGTGTATCGAGCCATGTATTTTTACAAAGGGACCAATATAAAAGCACGAAATTAGTTCAATTATACTTTTGCAGCTTAAATTAAACTATGCAATAGTGAATTTTTAATGAAAAGATATCCACAGTTGAGATTGCAATTCATTGTTAGTCCGAATTTACTAGGCTGATCCAAGTATTGGAATAAAAATATTAATTAAGGTAAAGCTAATTAAAATAATAAAAAAAGATACTCTATCTAGCAAGCGAGATAGGTGAGCTTCGCCCCGAATGTCAAAAAAATAGAGTGAAATAGTCGACGCGACCAGCGTCAAAAAAATACTGATCATGCCGACGTTATTGACAATATCAAGTAATGATAAGCTACCATTGTCGGCAACAAATGAAACTGATAATAGGGAGTTTGCAACGGCTCCAAAAAAACCTCCCACGCCTAAGCCAAATCTCGGATCTACATCGGTTGGTTTAATAAAGAAAACCAATAGTGAGATTGAAACGGCTGCAAATAAGCCAATAAAAATTTTGAAATAAATGCCTAGGCCATCACGGGTAACTGCTACACCATAAAGATGCTGCGAAAAAGTAGCATGGTTATTTTTAGTGAGGCGTGGATCACCAAAGTTGGTTTTATAGGTATGCGGTTTCATTATCAGGCTATGGTTAGTGACCATAAATCCTGGCATTTTGACCCGTGAACTAATATTTGAATTAGCAATGTCTGGAATATATTCCAAACTTTTCCAAGGTAAATCACCATCTTCAATAACAATTGTTAGGATGTGATCATCTACTGGAAAACGTAAAGAATCGAAATACTTAGTGATCTGTGCCTTGATGAGATATTTTACATAGTGTTCACCATTGATATGAGATTCACTAATTTTTTGTTTAGAGATTACTTCACCCTCGATGATATCGAAGGTTTCTCCAGGATTAATGGTATCGTCATTCCATTTAAACCAAAGGTAAAATACCGGACTCCAGGTATTATCAGATATAGATATAGAGGCAATATGATCTAGGTAAATTCCGACGTGAACTTTTTTGGGATTACTCCCGGCGGGCAACGATAATTCTGGGTTTGTGCGGCCTGCTTCAATGCTGGTAGCACTCATTCGTGCAACATGTCTGGCAGCACTGGTTTTTTTTAGCTCATCGACTTTGATTAGGCTGAATGTGCCCATTACAACGAAAAACGAGATAAGTAGAATGGACCAAGAAATAATGAACCTGCGTCCAGATGCAGTTATGTTGGGATTTATCAATGTCATAATTGAAGTACTGATTTTATTTTAACAGTTATCAAACTATCAAATTATCAAAAAAATAGCTAATGATTTTTTGTATTCAAAAGTAGAGGCTAATTCTTTGGGTGATATTGAATGTAGAGTATCACCTTCGGATTGTCTTGTTTAGTAATCCTGTTTATACTGAAGTTTTGTAAAATCACCTTCAGATTTTCATTATCAATTTAGGCCCCTTAACAGTTGAATTTAGAAATACGTAAAATGGAATGATGTGGCATCAAAATATATTGGGGGTTAGTGTGTTAGAGGATGAAGCTTATCAGCGAATACTGAATTGGCTTTATGATCGATGCGGCATGAGTTACCCAGAAAATAAAAAAAACTTGTTAATTCAGCATATGCAAAGAGTTCGTAAGTCTTTTAATATACCCTCACTGGCTACCATGGCAGATAAGTTGGAGTTAAATTGTAATCATGACTTGCAACTTGCAGTCGTGCATGCGGCAACTACAAATCATACTTATTTTTTTCGCGAACCATTGGTGCTAGAGTATTTCAAAAATACGATTTTACCCGCGCTCCCAGAAAAAGGTGTGCGAATATGGAGTGCTGCCGCATCTTCAGGGGATGAAGCATTCACTTTGGCCATTATAGCCGCTGAAGTACGTGGTTATTTTTGGGCGAAACAAAATCTTGAGATTTTAGGTACTGATATCAGTCAAGTTGTCATTGCGGCTGCACAAACAGGTGTCTATTCTGAGGCACAGGTTGACAAAATGCCGAAAGAATTCTTGGAGCGATATTTTGTAACTTTTGGTAAGGGACACTTTCGTGTTCAAGATGATTTAAGACATGTTTGTAAATTTCATACCTTCAATTTAAAGTCTGAAGACTATTTTTTCCCCAAACTTTTCCATGTCGTATTTTGTCGAAATGTGCTTTATTATTTTGATCGTGCTCACCAGCAACATGTCGTTGATGCTATCTATAAAGTTACTGAACCTGGGGGTTATTTGGTGACTTGTGTGACCATGTCAGTACGCGATTTGGATTCACGTTGGATCCATGTTGAAAATGGCATTTATCAGAAGGCAACTTAGTGAACATGTTTAAAAAACCTATTCGTGTTGTCGTCATTGATAGCTCAGTTGAGGGTAGGCGTCATTTGGTTGAAGGTCTACAGAAAGATGCGCAGATTCAAGTGGTAGGTATGGCGGCCAATTTCTATAATGCACGTGATTTGATTGATGAATTACAACCGGATGTTATTACACTAGACGCGGAAATACCGCGCATGAATCGTATTACTTTTCTAAAACGCTTCATGCCGATACCCAAAGTGATTATTAATTCACTTAGTCTGCAAGGACTAGCTGAAATGGATAGAGATATAATCAGTCGAATTAAAATAGCCGCTAATGTACAAACTATTAAACAGGATCGTAGTGAGTTTTGTGATGTTGAAGCCGCTAAGCCACCTGATAAAATGAGCGATAAATTGATAGCGATTGGCGCATCTACTGGGGGCGTAGATGCTTTATGCAGAATTTTACCTACATTTCCTGTTCATTGTCCGGGTATTGTTATTGTCCAACACATGCCGATTGGTTTCACTAGTTCATTAGCAGACCGTTTAAATGGCCTAAGTAAAATGTTTGTAAAGGAGGCTGAGGATGGTGATATTGTGTTGCCAGGAAGAGTTTACTTGGCCCCTGGTGGCCTTCGCCATATGACGATTGTTCGTTTTGGTAATCAATATAAGATTAAATTAACTAAAGGCAGTCCTGTTAATCATAGCTGTCCTTCAGTAGATGTATTGTTCTCATCAGTGGCGTTACATGTGGGTGCGAATGCATCAGCTGCAATTCTGACGGGTATGGGTAAAGACGGAGCTAAGGGTTTGTTGGATATTCGAAGGGCTGGCGGCGCCACGGTGGCCCAGGATGAAGCGACTTCTGTGGTTTTTGGCATGCCACATATGGCTAACAAATTGGGTGGAGCTAAATGTATTGCAGCACTGGACACTATTCCATCAATACTTTTTCGTAGTCATGTTAAGTCGTTGGAAAAGTAAAATTAGTTTATTTTCAGATGGCAAGATGAGTTTTAATTTCAAGCATAGCAGATAAAGCCTCTATTTCTTTGAAAGAGTCACAAAGGCAGACATTTACGTAAATGTCTGCTCCAGCACACATCCTAGATCCTCAAGCACCACTATTATTTGTATTTAATTGTGGTAATTATTGAATCAATTAGTTTAATGTGAAAATTAATATATGTTAATATCAAGGTAATATTTTAAATATATACTTAGTCATTCATTGTGCCTATTTGTGGGGAGAATATGCTTTCAATTAAAGTTGGCTCTGTCTTTTGCGCTTTACCGAGCGAAGCCATTCAGATCATTGACTATGTGACACCAATTACAGTCATCCCATTTGTGCATTCTCCAATTGAAGGATTGACTAATTTTAACGGCATGCCCGTAATTCAAATTGATGTTGCTAGCGCCATCGGCAATGATCGACAAGAACAGACCGGTTACAAAAGAATAATTGTTAATTATGCTGAATCCAGTTACGCATTACGGGTAGATGATGTTGTCAATTTAGCTAAAAATGAATCTTCCTCAGTCACTGATAAAAGTCAGCATTCAGTCCGTTCTTTATCGCTAAAAGAACTGATCACTTTTACTAAGAAAAAGAAAAAACTGACAGTAAGTCCTCAAAAAATTGACAAAATCGGAAGTTCCTCAGCACAATCGGCAATCCTTGTTTTATTAGTGGCTTCTGGCGAGAGAACGGTCGCATTTCTCACGCATACCATCGATCATCTGCAAAAGATAGAATCCCTGCAGGCACTTAGCGAGCAAAGCTCACAGGGTGATTTTCTTATTAAAGTAAAGGATCATTTATTGCCGACTTACTTTTTAGGCCAATTACTAGGCCAAGAAGAGGTGGAAAATGAGTCTATCGCAATTATTTTTAAGGGCGAACACGCCATGTGGGCCTTATGCGTGCAGCAAGTACTTAAGATGGAGTACGTCGACAAGGTCTATTCCTCCGGGACAGATGCGCGAGGTTTATGGTACGTGACGCAAACGGGTGAAATTCGTGAGCTGATGGATGCGAATAATTTACCCGGGCTCCATACAGCAACTTTTTCGCCACGATTATGGTACGTAACACCAAATGGACAAATTCAAGAATTGGTTGATGCCAACCAACTCTTGGGCAGCACAAACGACTCGCTAGATATCACTATTACAACTCCCGAAGAAACATCATTTACTTTACAGAACACTGATCAATTAACCATCGATGGCTTGCGTATCTATTGTGGTACGAGTAGTTATTTATTGCCTTTGACGATGGCTACACGTGCTGATAAAGATTGGGATCAGGCGACGATGACACTTTCACGTTTCGGCGAAAGGGATGGATCCAGGAAAAGGGATCGAATCCCCTGTATTGATGGGAATGCTTTGTTATTTGGCAAGCCTGGGCAAACTATTGAGCGGACAGTGCGGGTTAATTTATCCTTGGGAGGTGAAATATTGCTGGGTATTGATAGAGCTGTATTATCTCAATCATTATCTACAGCAGCTAGTTGGATTAAAGTTGATTTGCCTTATCCTGCGACACAATTTTTTGATGCAGCTCATTACGATGATGAAACAGGGCAATGGATACTTCGGTTTTTAGATACGATCAAATTTTCAGATTTACCCTGGATAATTAAAAAATCAGTTGTGAAGGCCATTATTGGCTGGTTTGATCGTGATTGAGACGATTTAAATATATTTTGTATACGTAAAGTTTAAGTGAGAAATTAATATGAATATGGCTAGCAAAAAGAATCTCTATCTAATTTTCGGGGCAGTGGCGGCCCTTTTAGTTCTATTTTCTTTTGTGTTATTGAATCAAGGGGTAAGAATTAAATGGCATAGCACTGAAATTGAGACTAATTGGCTACCGGGCATTGAGTCGATTAATTCGATGCATTTAGCAATCAATAACTATCGAGCTACTGAAATTTCTCATGCCATGGCAAATGAAGGATCGTTAAAAGCTGAATATAGTCAAACCTTATCATACTTTAATAAAGAGTTCTTGGAAGGTAAAGCCAAGTACGAGCCAACAATTAGACCCTATGCATTAAAGGAAATAGCGCTCTGGAAACAATATATAAAAAATTACGAAGATTATATGACTGCCAGTAAGCAGGCTATAGTCATGTCACAAAATAATGACAATGCAAAGGCGCTTAATCAAATTAAAAGTAATCAAGATTTGTATGATAGCGTAATTGAATATGCACAAATGTTGGTTGATTTAAATACGACTGCAGGTTATGAAGAAGCTAAGAATGGAAATCAAGCTTATGAAAGTGCAAAAATGCAATTACTTGTTGGTCTTATAATTATTTCAATTAGTTTAATAACTATTGCTTTTTTACTGAGTAATGGAGCGATAAAACAGCAAGAGAGTCAAGCCGTATCGAAAATAAGAAAAAATATCACACTGATCTTTCTGACATTAATATTGGTTAATATTGCTTATGGTTTTCTTACCTACCAGCAACTTAGTAGTGTTAATGAGCAGATTAATCAGCTCAAGAGTAAATGGTTGCCGAGTATTGTTACGATTAATGCGATTAGCACTAAAGCAATCGGTTATGGCATTTATCAGACCTTGTCTCTCGTAACTACCAATTCAGATGAAAAAGCGCAGTTAGAAAATAGTCGTAAATGGATTGCTGAAGAGGTTGTTAACTTACGCAAGAAGTTTTCAACCCTGATCTCAACAGATGTTGAACGCGATCTATACAATGAATTTTCTATCAGTTTTGATGAGTATAGTCTTACTAGCAAGAAAATAGAGGACTTTTCTCATCGTAACGAAATGGACAAGGCATTGATTGAAAATGATCAGAGTGCCATTCTGAAAGAAGATTTTTCTGCCATGTTAACTGATTTACTTCGTATGAATGAGCGTGGCGCTATTGCCACCAGTTATAAAAATGATGCTGCTTTAGAATCATTGAAGATCATTACCTTGGGTGGTATTAGTTTTATTGTTTTATTACTTATTATTACTTCGCAATTGGTGGTGTCTTGGTTATTTGATGTGACTCAAGCCCAAGATACGCGATTTGAAAATAACTCAAAGACTACACTGACAATTAAAGTTAAATTACGCTTGGTTTTTTTTGGCATGCTAGGCGCATTTATTTTATTTAGCTGGTTAATCAATGGGTTAATGCAGGTATTGGACAGTAATAGTCGTGATATTGAAAAAAATTGGCTACCCAGTATTATTAAAGCGAATCAGATCAATAAAATGGTCAGTGATTATCGTATTGCTGAATCTCAAATTGTCTTTGGTTCGAATGTGGAAGAAAAACTATTTTGGGAAAAGAATCGTAACCGACTGATCAATAGCATTGATCACACAAAATCTAGTTATGAGCCTATCATTTCGAGTGATCGTGAAAGTGCTTTATATCAAGAGTTTTCTCATAACTACACGGAATACTTAAAGAAAAGTGAAATGATGCTGGCGTTGTTAAGTAGAAGTGATACAGCCGCCGCTATTAATGCTTTACAAGTTAATCGCCTTATATTTGATGCGATGACAGTTAATTTGGAAAAGTTAGTGCAATTGAATGCAGAAGGCGGAGTGGATGCCACTCAGTTGAATAATCAAGTATTTAAGGAATCTCAAGAAATTATTTATGCGGTTGTGTTGGTTATTTTGATGATTACTATTTTATTTATGATCATTTTTGATAAAAACATTTCCTTAGCCTTACAACGCCTGACGTCTTCAGTTAGAAGTTTAGCGGCTGGTGTTTTGGTGAGTGGGGGTGTCGATCTTAAAGGTCGTCACGATGAAATTGGCCAGATGGCGGAGGCCGTGGATATGGTCAATAGAACACTGGAAGCACTGACCATAGATGCCAATGAATTGATTCATGCAGCCGAAACCGGGATGTTATCAGTTCGAGTTGATGATGCAAGGCATCCTGGAGAGTTTAGAACAATTGTTTCAGGCATGAATACGCTGATTGATGTCTTAAGTAAGCCCTTGGGTGATATTGCAGAAATAATGCAAAATCTAGCTTTAGGTGATTTATCTGGGCGTATGCAAGGTGATTATGAGGGTGAGTTGTTTATTTTAAAAACTAATGTTAATCGCAGCTTAGAGTCCCTGGTCAGTTTATTAACTGAATTAAGTCAAACCATGCAGCACATGGCTAGTAATGATTTAACGCATCTTTTAACGGGTAACTATCAAGGTGAATTTTCCTTATTAAAAGCGAGTACTAATCAAACTATTGGCCATATGATTGAAATTATTCAGGAAATTT
This sequence comes from uncultured Methylococcaceae bacterium, assembly GCA_903939355.1. Taxonomy (GTDB): domain Bacteria; phylum Pseudomonadota; class Gammaproteobacteria; order Methylococcales; family Methylomonadaceae; genus Methylobacter_C. Next base: position 9,881 of record CAJAHC010000513.1, read on the forward strand.
CTATCAGTACGTCACAATCTGCGGTAGCTATAGCACAGACATCTGAATCCTCTAAATATGTAGCCGATGAAGCATCGCAACAGATGTTTGCCATAGAAAATGTATCTAAAACGATTGATGAAACAGCAGAGTCAGTCAGTGAAATTGCCCAAAAAGCTCAGCAGGGAAGTCAATTGGCTTTGAGCACGGCTAATTATGCGAATGATGGGCAGGCGCAACTGAATAAATTAAATGATCTAATACAACTAACTGATGATATTACCCGTATAGCTGATAAAACCCATTTATTATCTTTAAATGCGGGACTTGAGGCTATGCGAGCCGGTGAATATGGACTGGGATTTGGTCTAGTTGCGCAACAAATTGGTACATTGGCAGAAGAGGTCACTATTTCAGCCCAAAAAATTCGCCAGGGTGTTCATACACTTCAGGATACTCAAACAGCAATGAAGCAAATTGCGCAGGCGGCTCAAGCCAGTGAAGTTAATGTGCAGAGTATTTCAGTGGCGATTGTTCAACAATCGTCAGCAGTTAAAACAATCACTGAACGAGTTAATGAGCTTCGTATCAGTAGTGGAGCAACGGCGTCAGCAGCTGAAGAAATAAGCTCAACGATGAATCATTTAGCACAGGCGGTTAAAGAAACGGCTGATAAGGTAAAACGTTTCAAGTTGATTGAAAATTAAAATGAATCCATCTGAAAATAATAAACCAGACTCTTTATTTAGAAAACTTGCGATACCCTTTATATTAAGTGGGGTATTGGGCTTAGCTATTTTCTATAGTAGTGAAGCGAATAAAGTGATGGGCTTGGCAGCACTCCAAGGCGCCATTATTGTGGTTGGTTACGGGTTAAGTATCGCTGAAATTCTTGTTGTTTCGGTGTTATTGCGGCGTATTATTCAGTATTTTCTTCTTGATCGTTTGATTGCACCTACCCTGGGAACCCCTACGCCTCGCTTGCTTTCGCAAATGGTCACGGTGATTACCTACACTCTGGCTATTGCGGCTGTTGTGAGTATTGTTTTTAAAAAAGATCTCACCGTATTTTTGGCTACGTTTGGTGGTGCGAGTATCGTTGTCGGGCTTGCTTTGCAATCGATGATTCAGGATTTATTTGCCGGACTTACCATTAACCTTGATCGCTCTATTAATATTGGTGATCATATTAAGCTTAATAGTAGAAGCAATAGTGGTAATCTTGATATTATTGAAGGAAAGGTGTTGGAGATTCATTGGAGAACTCTACAACTAATTGATTCAAAAGGGAATATTGTTCTAGTGCCGAATAATAAAGTCTATGATCAAATCATCACAAATTATTCCAGGCCTGAGAAGTTTTATAGGATTGATTTGCCGATTTTCCTAAACACAGACGTGACTATTGGCCAAGCTTTGCGTATTTTAAATACAGCCGCTCTTGAAGCGTCACCAAAATTTTCACCGGCGGACGCGCCAGCACCTTTTGTGCGAATTAATCAAATAACGCTCCACGGCGTTGAATATTTTATCCATATTTATCCCACTTTTGAAACGCGTGATGATGCCAGAGATCTGGTTCAGAAAAATGTATTACGTTATTTAAATTACGCTGAGTTAGCGCCAGCACTAGAGAAAATAGAAGAACATATTCCCGCTACGGCCATTAATAAAATGCAGCACATTGCCAATTTATTAGGGGCAACTGATATATTCCAAGATTTATCTGCCCCTGACTTGGAATTATTAACTAACTTAGCTCAATTACGTTCTTTATCTGCGGGAGTAATAGTGGTTCAAGGTGGTGAAATAGCGAATAGTTTATTTTTTGTTATTGAAGGATTATTGGTGCCTGAGGATTGGCGAAAAAAGGATGCTAAGGGCTCGGTTGCTAAATTAATAATAGGGCCTGGTAGTTTAATCAATGCAACCACCTTGATTGCCGGTGGCGTTTGTGAGTCAAGTATACGAACAAAGAGCCCGGTGCTTCTTTGTGAAATCAACTACGCTGCCATCGAACAATTATTTTTACAAAGCCCTCAAAGTGGTAGCTATTTAAGTCGCCGCGTAGCCGAACGATTAAGCAATAACCCTACTGATAATAATGCTGGTTTTCAACAAAAAGATATTGATAGTAATGTTGATGAGTTATATGAGAAAGTTTTTAAAAATTTGCGTCGATTATTTGCACATATGAAGCTAATCGATATGACCAGTGATAGTGAGTAGAGTTTATAGGATATCCAAGGTTAGCAAGATTTGTTGATAAAAGTTGAGCCTGAATCCGGTCAATAGGTTTAGTGAAGTAGTTTAATATGATAGTTAGATCAGTGAGACATGATAATGAATCTTAGCAGTAAAAATAAAATCTACTTAACTTTCTCAGCTGTTGCTGCCCTCGTACTCTTATTTTCTTTTGTAGTATTAAATCAAGGCGAGCGAATTAAATGGCATAGTACTGAAATTGAAACGAATTGGTTGCCGGGTGTTGAGTCAATTAATTTGATGCGATCTAGTATTAGTAACTATCGAGCTACTGAAATCTCTCATGCCGCTACTGATCAAGAATCTTTAAAAGCTGAATATACTCAAATATTGACATCACTTAATGAAGAATTTTTATTAGCTAAAGATAAGTACGAGCCAACAATCAGAACATACGCAGTCAAGGAAAATGCGCTTTGGAAGCAATATATAAAAAATTACGATGCCTATATGTTGGCAAGTAAAAAAGTGATTGCCATGTCACAAAATAATGAGAAAGAAAAGGCTCTCAATCAAATTAGAACAAATGAAGGCTTGTATAACAGTATCATTGAATATTCAAAACTTTTGGTTGACCTGAATTCTAATGCCGGCAATGAAGAAGCCACAAAAGGTAATGAGGTTTTTGATGCGACTAAGGTCCAGTTGATTGGAGGTGTTATTGTTATTATGCTCGTAATGATTATTATGGGTTTTTTACTGAGTTATGGCGAAATAAAACAAAAAGATAGTCACTTAATAGTCAAGGCTAGAAAAAATGTATTTTATACTTTTTTTATATTAAGTGTGATTTTAGTCATATTTAGCGGCCTCATGTATCAACAACTGAACAATGTTAACGAGCAGATTAACTCACTTAAGAATAAATGGTTGCCAAGTATCTTATATATCAATTCTATTGGTACCACTATCTATCACTATAGAAATGTTCAGACATTATCTATTCTTACAGTTCTTCCTGACGAAAAAGTTCTGTTGGAAAATAAGGCTAAATTATTGGTTGAAGATATCGACAAAGTACGCAATAAATTAATTCCTTTGCTTAGCTCAGACGCTGAAAAAAATCTTTATAAACAATTTACTGAAAACTATGATGAATATATGAGCTACTCTCAGAGAATAGCGGATTTTTCTCATCATAATGAAATTGACAAGGCGCTCATTGAAGACCGTGAAGCAGCAATCTTGCAAGAAGATTTTTCTAGTATATTAGTTGATATGTTGCGCTCGAATGAGCGTGGTGCCATTATGACGAGTTACCAAAATGATGCCGCTTTAGAATCATTAGTTGTTATCATTTTGGGCGGTGTTACTAGTATTATTTTATTTTTTATTATCTCTGCTCAATTGGTCGAGTTCTGGTTATTGGGCATTGCCTATGACACTGAATTTGAAAAGCAATCACGGATGACATTAACGATTAAATTAAAGTTACGGTTAGTTTTCGTTGCTATGCTTGTTATCTTTATTTTATTTAGCTTATTAATCAATGGACTAATGAAAGGGTTGAATGATAATAGCCGTGAAATTGAAAAAAACTGGTTACCCAGTATTATTAAAGTGAACCAAATCAATAAAATGGTTACTGAGTATGGCCTTGCTACAACACGATATGTGTTTACTGCGGTCCCTGAAGAAAAATTATTTTGGGATAAAACGCGTAAAAGTTTGATTACTAAGATTGCCTATATTAAATCGAGTTATGCGGCTCTCATTTCGAGCGAGCAGGAAGATGTTATATATCAGGATTTTTCTCATAACTATATGGAATATCTAAAGAAAAGTGAATTGATGTTGGCGTTATCCGATAAAAATGACTTGCCAGGTGCGATTAGAGCATTGCAAGTTAATAATGTGATATTTGATGCTATATCTATTAATTTGGAAAAGTTAGTGCAATTAAATGCAGAGGGCGGTGAGGATGCTACGAAGAAAAATAATCAAATTTATAATGTAGCGCAACAAATTGTTTATTCGGTTGTGCTGATTATATTGGCGATCACTATTTTGTTTATGATTATTTTTGATAAAAATATTTCTGTTGCTATACAGCGATTAACAAATTCGATAAAAAATCTATCAGTTGGTGTTTTGTCGACTAGAAATGATGATCTTAGCAGTCGTCACGATGAAATTGGACAGATGTCAAGTGCAGTCGATAAGGTAAATGAAACGCTTCAAGCACTGACGATAGATGCTAATGAACTCATACATGCCGCTGAAGATAGTCTTGATTCAAGTTTATCTGGGATGTCAGCAATACGAATTGATAGTGATCGACATCCCGGTGAGTTTAATAAAATCGTTTCAGGTATGAATAATTTGATTGATGTAATGAGTAAACCTTTGGGTGATATTGCTGAAATAATGCAAAATCTAGCTTTAGGCGACTTATCAGGGCGTATGCAAGGTGATTATGCGGGTGAGTTATATACTTTAAAATCAAACGTCAATCGCAGTTTAGAGGCATTAGTCGGTTTATTAACAGAGTTAAGTCAAACTATGCAATATATGGCGGGGAATGACTTAACACATAATTTGACGGGCAACTATCAGGGCGAATTTTCATTATTAAAAGCTAGTACGAATCAAACTATTGGACATATGATTGAGATTTTACAGGAAATTACTATCAGTACTTCACAATCTGCGGTGGCTATTGCACAGACGTCTGAGTCCTCAAAATATGTAGCTGATGAAGCATCGCAACAGATGTTTGCTATAGAAAATGTATCTAAAACGATTGATGAAACAGCAGAATCGGTTAGTGAAATTGCCCAAAAAGCCCAGGAAGGTAGTCAGTTGGCTTGTAGTACGGCTAACTTTGCCAGTGATGGTCAAGTGCAACTCAATAAGCTGATTGATTTAATTCAACATATTGACGCGGAATACGTCAGAATTGAGAAAATAACGGATGAGATTACCCGTATAGCAGATAAAACACATTTACTATCTTTGAATGCAGGGCTCGAAGCTATGCGAGCCGGTGAGTATGGATTAGGATTTGGATTTGTTGCACAGCAAATTGGTGCATTATCTGAGGAAGTGACGGCTTCTGCCAATAGTATTGGTAGTGTAATTAATAGTTCTGGACAAAAAATTCGTTTAGGTGTCCATGCAATGCAAGAAACCCAAGTAGTAATGGCTCAAATTGCTCATGCTGCCCAAGCGAGTGAGGTTAATGTGCAGAGTATTTCCGTTGCTATAGTTCAACAATCGGCAGCTGTGAAAGCTATTACTGATAGAATTAATGAGCTTCGAATCAGTAGTGGCGCAACGGCATCTGCAGCGGAAGAAATCAGTTCTACCATGAACCATTTAGCACAAACAGTTAAAGAAACGGCTGATAAGGTAAAACGTTTTAAGTTGATTGAAAATAAAAATCAGCTGAGCTGAATAAGTTGTTTTAAGGATAGTTACACAACGCGCTAAAAAACGGTCCGTTATGTAATTAACAAATTTAGTTTTGGTGAGATAACATCTGGAACAGAGTAATGAATTGAATGTATTACTCTTGCATTCCCTCATATAGAAGTCTAGCTAATATCGCGCGCCATCATCTTGTTTCCGTGTTTTATAGGAGGGGGGCGCCTCCTCAGCCGATTGCTCGTAAATCTGACATTAATTCTGGATGAAACTGGCAACTAAAAGAACGTCGTATTCTTTTGGTTTCAAAGTCTTTGTGATTTATACATGTAGCTGAATATTCGGTTATTATCTCTCCATTTTTCGCTGCGGTTGAACAAAGAATTTCGATTGAGTCCGGTAGTTGTAATAGCCATCTTAAAGAACTCTCTGCAGTAATATTGAGTTTATAGTTGCCTATATTTTGAGCAATATAGGCGATTTTTTTAGAAGCTTTAACAGATTTGCCCAAGTGGTTAAAGGCTACGTGATCCTAGGGTTCAATAATGGTTATTGAATTGCGTAATAAATCAGGATGAGTAAGTAAAAAATCCAGATCTTTTCCAGAATTAATGTTTTTTTCTAAGGGGTAGGTATGCTCCCATTCTAAAATGTCATCAAGAGGTAATGGATGACTATCATTTATTAGGTTTTCTGAAGTTCTATCGGTCAAGAAATAACCTAATAAAATATGAGCAGATTTAAAGGTTGAATAGGAGTCGGCGGATACATTCCAATCAGAGCTGGATAATTAAATTTTTGGTCGATTTATATTGCTCGCAAGTACATTTATAGATTACATAGTGTTACCTTAAGTTTATAGATTACTGAAGTAATTTAGTTGAGAAAATGAGTGCATATTCAATCCCATAAAATGGTTCTATGAAAAGTATCACAAGCCGAAAAACATAGTCATTTAGTATCGGCCAGTAGTTACGAATAGCGTGGTGGCTTTTACAAAAAGTCCATTATTGGCTTGAATTGCTGTCCTTCTATAATGGTTATAGGGATTAAAAATAGTCGTGACATATTGTTTTTTTAGCCTATAGTCACCTTTATGAAAGCAGAATTTTGAACAGATGCAAAAAGGCAGATATGACAGAAAAAACACACCTTAATGATGAGCAGTGGCAGGAAAAATTAACGTCAGAACAATTTAGTATTTGTCGTTTGAAAGCTACAGAAGCACCTTTTACAGGTAAATATACTGATTGTAAACTGACTGGAACTTACCATTGTGTTTGCTGTGGTAATCCTTTATTCGATTCTGAAACTAAGTTTGATTCAGGTTCAGGCTGGCCCAGTTTTTGGTCCGAATTGCCTGAAGGTAGTGTGACTGAGCATATCGATGTCACTCATGGATTACGTAGAGTTGAAGTAACTTGCAAAGTGTGTGACGCACATTTAGGTCATGTATTTGAAGATGGTCCGGTACCAACAGGGTTGCGATATTGTATTAATTCAGCGGCTATGGATTTTAAAGAAAGATCATGAGTGCACAGCAACAAGTACAACACTTATTAGATTTTATTGATGCTAGTCCCAGTCCATGGCATGTAATCAAAAGTGTTGAAGCGCAGCTTGCCAGTTTTAATTTTAAAAAGTTGGATGAAACCTTAAGCTGGTCATTGGAGTCTGGCGGTCGTTATTACGTAGTTCGTGATGAGTCATCTGTTATTATTTTTGTGCTCGGACAAAAGCCGTTAGTTGAAACGGGCTTTAAAATGATCGGTGCTCATACCGATTCGCCAGGTTTAAGAATAAAACCGAATGCAGCAACTGGAGTTGATGGACTTTTAAGACTGGGTGTTGAAATATATGGTGGGCCTATTCTTGCTACCTTTACAGATCGAGATTTAAGTCTTGCCGGACGGGTAAATTATAAAGACACAAATAATAATATAGTAAGCGCATTAATAAATTTTGATAGGCCCTTATTACGATTGCCCAATCTGGCTATTCATATGAATAGAACGGTTAATGAAGATGGTTTAAAGCTTCACAAGCAGAATGAACTGCCGTTAATTTTGTCAGCATTGGCACAAGAATGTTTGCCTCAAACTTATTTCTCAGAATTATTACAAGAGCAGTCGGCTTGTGAGGCAGAGCGTATTTTGTCGTGGGATCTAGCCGTTTATGACACTCAAAAGGGCGTTTTTTGGGGGGCAGAAAACGAGTTTTATGCCAATAGTCAATTGGATAATTTAGCCTCTTGTTATGCTGCTTTACAAGGGTTGTTGGATGATACAGTCTTGGAAAATGAAGCTACTTTAGTTTGTGCCTTCTTTGATCATGAAGAAATAGGCAACGAGAGTAATAAAGGTGCAGATGGGAGCTTTCTTGGTGATGTGCTTAAGCGTATTTCATTGGTAACTGAAAACAATAAAGAAGATTTTACTAGAGCTTTAGCTAAAAGTTTTATGGTTAGCGCTGATATGGCTCACGCCTATCAACCAAATTTTCCATTAGCCTATGATCCAGATCATAAGGTTTTTGTTAATAAAGGACCTGTGATTAAAGTTAATGCTAATCAGCGATATAGCACTGAAAGTGTTTCACAAGCTATGTTTGTAGATTGGTGTGAACAAGCAGGCGTGCCTTACCAAAAATACTCTCATCGTAGTGATCTGGCTTGTGGCAGCACCATTGGGCCGATTACATCAGCTAGGCTGGGCATCCGTTCTGTCGATGTTGGTAATCCAGTATGGGCAATGCACAGTATCAGGGAAAGTGCAGGGGTTCTAGATCATGGCTATATGATAAAAGTGATGAAAAAATTTCTTACCCAGTAGTTATTTTTCTGTAATTTTCATGGACCATTTTTAGGTTATGAATAATTTATTACCCTATGATGGTGAACTTTATTTAGTTAGGAAGTTTTAACCAATAGATGAGTCTGATTATTTATTTAAAATATTTAAAAGTGGATTGGACTGGCAGGAAGAAAGTATTTTTATTTTTGGACGATGGGTTAAAGTTCCACGATTGATGTGTTGGTATGGTGATCCAGATGCTTATTATCAGTATTCAGGTGTTACACATAAACCGAGGCTTTGGAATAAAGAATTACAGTTGGTTAGAGTAAAGATAGAGCAACAATTTGGAAGTACTTATAATAGCGTTTTGGCCAATTTGTACCGTAATGGTAGAGACTCAATGGGTTGTCATGCCGATGATGAAAAAGAGTTGGGGTCAACTCCCATAATTGCATCGTTAAGTCTGGGGGATGAACGTTTATTTAAATTACACCACAAAAAAAATAAAGAAATAGTCGATATTATTCTTGGTCATGGTGATTTATTAATTATGGCGGGCACTATTCAAAATCACTGGCTACATTCAGTGCCAAAAACAAAAAAATTAAAGACACCAAGAATTAATTTGACCTTTCGTAATATTGTGGAAACTGTTACAACATAATTAAACTGTATTCGTTCAACCGCCATTCCATAGAGATCAATAATTAATATGTCTTAAGCTATTAAGATTTTCAGCTGCTTAATTCTATTAGTCTGACTTAGGTCGGACTTGGCTATTGCACCGACAGCAATTCGTGTTGGCGCCAACATCACAAGGGTTTCCAAATCACAATGTTACAACCACTTGGAATGTTAATCTTGGGAGTCAAAACTACAATACGGCTGTTGCAGGGTTCGAATACAGCTTCTAGTCAAGTACTTTTGGTTCAAACCTAATCTGACAGTTACTGATTTTTTAGAGGTGTCTGTCAGGTTAAGTCTAAACTAATACAGTTAAAATTAAATCGAGATATTGGCTTAAATCAAGAAACTCATTTTCCTAGTGAGATCCCAAAAACCTCATTAATCTTCGCTCGCCAACACTTTCAATGCATGGTTGTTTGACTGTCAGCTATCAAATATCAGATAGCCAAACTGCAAAACCACCTATGACCAGTAGTAGGATTAAAATTATTATTACTATTTTTTTCATCATCTGATTCCATTAGGTTTGTTTATTTTCATTGTAATCTTATTTGATAATATCAAACAACTTACTATCTATCGCTTATTAAGCGCCAATTCTATAGCAGAGATATCGTTACATTATTTAAGCAATACCTGCGCTCTTCACCTGGGCTTTTTTGTGCTTGTCGTTATGTAAATAATGTAAAAAGATGATGTTGAAGTGAGATAGATAAGGCTGGTTTGATATTGGCCTTTTTTATGCGGGCAATATTGGCATTTATTGCGGGTGTTTTAAGGCTTTTTATATTCAATTGTCACGTAAGTGTCACTTGGAGAATTTTAGACATAAAAAAAGAGCTTGGTTTGCACCTAAGCCCTTGATATATATGGTGGCGATAGGTGGATTTGAACCACCGACCCCGGGGTTATGAATCCCGTGCTCTAACCAACTGAGCTATATCGCCATTTTAGTAAACTTTGTAAAA
>CAJAHC010000514.1 GCA_903939355.1 uncultured Methylococcaceae bacterium
GTATACATACAAAAATGGCAAGGAAAACGACTACCTATTCCATAATCACACAAACTCCTACCTTTTAAATATTATTTATCTATGGCTTGGCATCAAATTTCTGTTATCACCAATGAGGCAACCGCCCCAGACTTAGCTGATATTTTCAGTGCTCTTGGCGCAGTATCTGTGACTTATATGGACGCAGAGGATGAGCCCGTTTATGAACCAGCTATTGGTGAAACAAAAATATGGAGCAATACTCAGGTCATTGCACTCTATGAATTAAATGTTGATCCAGAACTTATTAGATCTGAAGTATACAAACAATTTACGGAAGATGAATTACAGCAATGGCTTCATGAAACCATTGCTGACCAGGAATGGGAGCGAGCATGGATGGAATTTTATAAACCCATGAAGTTTTCTGACAGGCTTTGGGTTTGTCCAACTGACCAAGAACAATATGAACCTGGTACGGTCTGTTTGACGCTAGATCCCGGACTTGCTTTTGGAACGGGTACGCATCCGACCACAGCATTATGTTTAGAGTGGCTTGCCAGCCATGACCTAACAGCCAAAACAATTATCGATTATGGCTGTGGATCGGGCATATTGGCTGTGGCTTCAATACTTTTAAATGCTAAAATGGCTCATGCCATTGACATAGACCCTCAAGCAATTACAGCAACTCAAAGTAATGCTTTAAAAAATAAAGTGCAAGATAAAATACTTTGCTACTTACCTGAACAATTCAACCCTTTACAAGCTGACATTGTATTAGCTAATATCTTGGCAAAACCTCTCATTGACATGTCAGACAAAATTTGTGGCTTGCTGATTTCTGGAGGGCATTTAGTGTTATCAGGCATCCTGTTCGAACAGGCCGAATCCGTTATCAACGCTTATAAGCATTCTATAAATTTTAATCCCTTGGTACAGCAAGAAGACTGGATTAGACTGGATGGCATTAAGCGTTAATGCGTGGATACTATTAACTTTTCTCTAAAAAAACATTAAATAAACATGTCACTACCCGAAATCTACTTAAAAAAGAATGAAGACAAACGCCTTCGCAAAGGTCATCTGTGGGTTTTCAGTAATGAAATTGATACAAAAAAAACAACTCTTGATCAATTCTCTGCAGGTGACTTAGTAAATATTAAAAGTGATGATGGGAAAATCATGGGGACCGCTTATATTAATCCCCAAACTCTTATTTGCGCGCGGTTACTGTCAAGAAAGCCTAATCTTAAATGTGGGGTGAACTTTTTTAAAGATCGACTTATAACAGCTTTAACTTTACGCGATAAACTTTTCAATAAACCATTCTATCGACTTGTTTATGGTGAAAGCGATGGCCTACCGGGCTTGGTTATTGATCGTTTTGGATCAGTATTATCCGTACAGATAACAACTGCAGGAATTGAACAACGCAAAGATGCAGTTGTTGCTGCACTTGTTGAATTATTAAACCCCATTGCTATCATTTTAAAAAATGACAACAGCCAGCGAGAACTTGAAGGCTTAAGTTTGGAATCCGAGGTAGTCTACGGTGAGCTTCCTGAAACACTAATTATTGAAGAAAATGGTGCACAATTTAAAATAGATGTTCTGAATGGTCAAAAAACCGGCTGGTTTTATGATCATCGTAGTAGTCGCGGCATATTGGCCAGTATCGCTAAAAATCAACGAATACTGGATTTGTTTTCTTATACTGGTGCTTGGGGCATTCCTGCTGCTGTTGCTGATGCATCTGAAGTCACTTGTGTTGATGCCTCAGAAAGCGCATTAAAATTAGCAAAAGTTAATGCTCAACTCAATCAGGTTGAAGATAAAATGCACTTTGTGCGTAGTGACGTTTTTGAGTTTTTGAAGCAAGCCCGCCTGGATAATCAACTTTATGATATTATTGTCTTGGATCCACCCGCTTTAATTAAACGAAAAAAAGATTTTAAACAAGGTTATGAAGCTTATCGCAGATTAAATCAACTTGCCCTTCAGGTTCTCTCCAAGAATGGCATTTTGATATCTGCTTCATGTTCGTTTCACCTTAGCCGTGAAAATCTGCATGAAATTTTACGCGGATCAGGCCGACATATAGATCGGCATTTGGTATTTTTTAATAGTGGTGGCCAAGGACCCGATCATCCAATTGATCCAGCATCACCTGAAACGGATTATTTGAAAACTTTTTTTTGTTCAGTCTCCTCAAGTTTATAAAATCATTGAGACATCTATATGACCATTATAAAATATGAACCTTGTTGCACGCTATGCGGACAAAAAACAAATTTAACCAGCTTCACCCTAAATACAAACAAAGGCCCGCTAAAGTTCTGCTGTGCGGGATGTCTAAGTATTTACCAACTCTTAAATGAATACCAACCAAATCAACAATAAAGTA
>CAJAHC010000515.1 GCA_903939355.1 uncultured Methylococcaceae bacterium
CACAAACACCGCAATAATGCATAACTGTAATTTTCTGTATAGAGGCAATTTGAAAAAAGGAGAGCGTTCTTAATGAAAAAGCATTGTCTTGGTACCGAAGAGCTGCTGATCAAGGTGATGCTGATGCACAAGCTAGTTTAGGTGTCATGTATCAAAACGGCATTAGCATTCAGAAAAGTAATGAACAGGCCGTATCTTGGTTTAGAAAATCCGCTGATCAGGGTAATGCCTCGGGTCAAAATCTTCTTGGTGTAATGTATTTTATGGGAACTGGGGTTGAGAAAGATGATAAGCAAGCAGTCATTTGGTTTCGCAAATCGGCTGATCAAGCTAATTCACAGGCGCAGCTCAATTTAGGTGTGATGTACAAAAATGGTACGGGAGTTGATAAAAGTGATGAGCAAGCTGTATCTTGGTTTCGCAAATCGGCTGATCAAGGTAATTCAGATGCTCAGCTCAATTTAGGGGCTATGTATCAGTATGGAGATGGCGTAGAGAAAAGCAATGAACAGGCTGTATCTTGGTATCGTAAATCCGCTGATCAGGATAACAGAGATGCTCAAGTGAGTTTGGGGGTGATGTATCAAAATGGTGATGGTGTTGAACAGAGTAATGACAATGCATTGTTCTGGTATCAAAAATCTACTGTCATCAATAGCAAAAGTAACGTTCATTTATTCGATACACACGCATACAAACCTAATTTTAGTGGGCTAAGCTCTCTGAAAGGAGTGGATGAATATGTTATCGCTACATTAACAAATAAAGAAAATTTTCAACAAGAAGCTTTTGATACTGTATTGGATGTGGATGTTGATCATGCTTGGGTGGATGTCTCTTTAGAGGCGCATTTCAAATATCACGTGGCTTTGAGTACTCTAAAATACGACATGGATGAAGATACTTTAGTATTTACAGTGCCTAAACTAAATTTATCTCTGCCTGTTGCTACCGAGTCTTCCACATACAAGTATAGGTGTAAGCAAAAGATTGGTCCGTTGGTCAAAACTGGTTCATCTTTTGAAATGCCAGTTTGCAAGAGAGCGCAAACTAAATTAATAGTTGAAATGAGTAATGATTTACAGAAAAAAGGAGAAGCGTGGAAGGTGGTCTCGTATGAGGCTGCAGCAAAAGGTTTGGCCGATAATTTTAATGCATTCGCCAAGAATAATGATAAAGAGATTTTTTACAAAAATATTGCAGTAGTTTTTGCGGATGAGCATGATCAACATCGACGGGTCTTTAATTACAATAAAAATTATTGTGGTAAAGAGCTTTGTAAGGAAGTTCCATTTGGTAATGGCCAGATTTTAACCGTCCATTAGTCTTGTTATTCACTAGGGATTCATTTTTTAGAAAGTGAATCCCTTTCCAGACAGGAGTTAATTATGGAAATCAGTAATCAATTTATTGGTTGGGGTCTCCTTATAGCAAGTGGTTTATTGACTTTATGGAGGAAAAAGAAATCATTTGATATTCCGCACCACCCCAGTTACTGGAAACATTTATTCGAAAAGTCGATGGATGGTTTTTGTGGTTTCTTGGCATTGGTTTCACTGATTGGTGGTTTGATATTGGTGGCGCTCGATTTTCAAGATTCGTGGGGTGGTTTAGTTTTATTGCCGGTGTTCGGCTTTATGCTATTTCTTCTTATCGGTACCTAATTTTTTATTCAAAAATAATTGGTTCACATTTAAACCTGTTGGTTTGACGCTGAACACATATCCATTGTTCAAATGTTTATTATGTCGCGTTAAACGACATCACCTGTCATTTAGTAAAAGCATAATAATTGATAAACCTAATATGTAAGGATTGAAGTATGGCGAATAATCATCATGACACACTGGTTTACCGCTTGGCGCAGATGTTGGTTAAGTTGAACCAAGGAGAAAAGCTGGAGCCGCAAGCTTTGGCCGAAGAGTTTGGTGTCCACCTGCGGACCATTCAAAGAGATCTGAACGAGCGGTTTGCTTATTTGCCTCTGGAAAAGACGGACGGTTGTTACCATCTTGATCCGACCTTCCTGGGTAAAATCAGCATTAAGGATATACAGCGTTTCGCCAGTTTGGCCGGCGTGAAGGGATTATTTCCCTCATTGGGCAATGATTTCTTGCGTGATATTTTTGACGCCCGTTTGCAATCCGCTTTGTTGGTCAAAGGACATCATTATGAAGATATGGGTGGCAAGGGTGCATTGTTCCGTGATTTGGAAAAGGCCATCATCGGACGTCATCCCGTGTCATTCAGTTACACGAAAGCCGAAGGTGTAAAGTTATATGCTGGAGTTCTGCCTTACAAGTTGATCAATCATAAAGGCATTTGGTATTTGGTCGGCCAAGATGGTGAAAAACTCAAGTCTTTCAGCGTGACCAAGTTATCGGCGTTACTCATCCTCGACTCGGTTTTTCAGTGGGATGCCGATGTGGATGCTCAGTTGATCGAAGATGACGGTATATGGCTGTCCGATGCGAAACAAGAAGTGGTATTGAAGGTCAGTGCGGAAGTTGCCGGGTATTTTAAACGCCGTAAGTTGATCGCCAACCAAGTACTTGAGAAAGAATTGGAGGACGGTGGTTTGATCATCTCGGCAAAAATAGGCCACACCAATCAGATATTGCCGATTGTGCGCTATTGGATTCCCCATATTCGGATCATCAGTCCGGAAGAGTTGCAGGTGGAAGTTGATAAAAGCTTGAATGAGTATCTTGGTAAGGGGGATTAAAAGGATTGCAATGGGTATCAATTAAGCCTATAAGTTTAGAAGATAGTTCAAGATTGATAATTTAGAAATTAAATTATTGAGGGATTAGTTAACATCTTATCGGTCGCTTAACACTTAAAATTAAAGGAAACTATTATGACGTCAGAAGCAATTGCAGGGTTTACTCAAGAGCAAGGCCTGTTTGAACTTTCAATGCTCAATGCTGAGACATCCTATGCCGAGTTTGAAGAAGTGATAATTGAAGGTATAAAACGTGGCATTCCTACAGAAATATTGACACGTCTGAAGGAGTTGTGGGAGGTGAGTAAGGAAATCGCCGGCGAAGCAGTTGCCATAGGAAAGATTATTGTGATGGCCATAATTGACTTCATTAAGGCCAATCCGATGATAACGGTTGGGTTGATTCTCGGGGCGGCTCTTTCCACATTGGTTTTGGGGATACCTTTCTTAGGGCCATTATTGTTGCCTCTTACAATGGGTATTTCAGCATTATATGGCGCCGGTGTGGGCGCCGCTATGCACGGCGGAGATTATTCTGGGTCACCGCTGTCTGCAGCAATTGCGCTGGCAAGGAAATTTTTCGAACTGCTCAGGATGATTATGGTGGCAGTTTCGGATTATTGGAAGTCCTAGTCAGAGGTGATGGTTGGTAAAGTACTTATGAACTAATGGTTAAGGGAGGATTGCTATGAAAGAACGTTTCAAACAATTATCAAATTTGTCCGGTGAAATGACCGCCTTCGCAAAACGCGAACTATCTTCAGCTCAAGAAACGCTGGATAAGTCCTTAACCAAAGCTGTAGACATGGGTAATGCGGCTAAAGATAATATTATCTTGGGTGTTGATAAATCGGTTGATTTATTACAAAGCGCCGGTGATACAGAATTGGTCAAATCAGTCAGAGAAAAGGCAAAAACACTGGCTGATTCGACTGTGGAACACACATCAAAATATACAGGTCAGTTGGTAGCACTAACTACAAAATCGGAGATTGAGCCTACACACAAAACGGATACGGCAACTGATGAGCTTAATTTTGTCATCGGTAAGTTAAAAGGTAAAGATAAGGTTGGTGTGGCCGGTGATGCACTTGCCGCCGTTGGAGGTGCGGCTGGTGGTCTTGCTGCAGCGAGTACGTTAGCAAGTGTCGCAGGTGCATCAACCTTGTTAGGGTCATCATCGTTGGCCGGTGTTTTGGGGGGTACTTTGGTCGCAGCAACTCCGGTAGGTTGGGTGATAGGTTCAGCGATTGTTGCCGGTGCAGCGGGGTATGGTATATCGAAACTGGTCCGTTCAGGGAGTCATCAAGATCAGATTCGTGCTCAATTAATCAAAAAAATGGAAGGACGTCTGGCTGCATTGAGACAAGACCATCCAAAAGAATCATCCCTTGAAGACTTACACCAGCTTTTATCCATTGTGATCGAGAAAGGCTTGATTTCAGAAGTTCAAGCGGAGCGTATGGTCGGTTTAGTTGAGAAGGGTTCATTGAAGGCTGAAGTTGCATTGCAACGTCTCAAATCAATGTTAGTTTAACTTTCGCATATCTAGCATTAGTAACATTTTTCTATTCAATCAGTTTCATAATTATTTTATCTCAATAGTTTCTGCTGAAGGCGGAGGTTTTCTTTAAACGGTTCGTTGGATAATCGAACTTGCATAATTGTCATTTTAAAATACAGGACAATGGAATAATCCCGGTAGTTTCTGTTGGAAACAGGGATTACAAAAAGTCGGGATATGTTACGAAATAAACATTATTCACTAGAAAGGAAAGACAAATGCTAAAAATAATTAGGGTTATCACTGCTTTTATTCTCGTTTTAATTATAGGTTTTGTCATCTATAAATTTAATGTGTTTCGTTTTATTGAGACGCGCGAATATACGACAAACTTTAGTAAAATTGTTTCGTTGAAAGGTTTAGATGAAAACGTTGTTGCTGAGTTACGGACTAATGAAAGTTTTCATAGAGAGTCTGAAAAAATATTATGGCAGGGTATTCCGCTCGGTCGAGCAGTTGCTGACATTTCTTTGATAGCTAACTTTAAATATTTTGTAAAATTAAGAGAGTTAAAATATGAAATGCGTGGTGATACTTTAGTTGTTAATGCACCGAGTCTCTATTTATCGACGCCGGTGGCTTATGATTCGGCGACAGTCAAAAATAATTGCAATGCATCGACGCCTTTGGTTGATTGTAAGCCCACAATTAATATTTTAATGTC
>CAJAHC010000516.1 GCA_903939355.1 uncultured Methylococcaceae bacterium
ATGACAGCGTAATTTTTTGTGCACGTGGTATAGAATAGTTACTTTGCAAAGCCGCAAGTGTTTTATTTTTGTAGCTTGATGAGTTTCCAGACTAAAAGCTAAAATATTAAGCTTTATTATAGAAACTCTGGGCAGTCCTAAATCGAATCAATAATTAACTGTTAACAACGAGGCAACTATATGGAACGTCGAAATTTTATTGGTCTAAGCATAGCTGGTTTTGGCTTAGGTATTGTTGCTCCTACATTAGCTTTAGCTACTAGTGAAAAACAGGTAAAAGGAAGTAGTGATATTTATTACACCAAAGAAGATGCGGGTCGCTGGAGTGCAAAAGTTGCAACACACTTACCTAATATAGATATAAAAAAAACAGGTGAAAAAACAACCGTAAGGGTTGTCACCCCACATGAAATGAAAGGTTACGAACATTATATTGTCAAACACGTACTGTTAGACAGTAACCATAAATTCTTGGAAGAGCATCTTTTTGACCCAACCAAGGATGCCACTGCCATATCAACATTCACATTACAAAACTATAGTGGAAAGCTTTATGTGTTGAGCATGTGTAATAAGCATGACTTGTGGCTGAATGAAGTTGAAGTCTGAAGTGAAAGCATTGTTATTTAAGGATTGGCTTTAAAATTAAATTCTTAGATGTCCTAAACTTCGAAATGCAATTAAACTATTTGATAATTAGATAGATTTTGTTAGATATTAAGTGGGCGTGTGTGTAAATAATGAATGTTATCAATTATGGATATTAATGCCACATTGGCTCAGCGCTTACAGATGCATGCGCATAAATATGAAAGTTTTATTGTTGCTTTATTGGTGGTTGCGATTTATTTTTCAACTACTTTGGCAATAATTTTATCTGCCTTGATTGGATCGATTTGGTTGCTTTCTACTCGGTTTATAGAGCTACCTGGGACATTAAATAGAAATCCAGTTGCCGCTTCAGCTATGCTTTTGTTCTTTTGGTTTATATTGGGGGCAAGTTACACCAGCGCAACCAGTGGTGAAGCTTTTTCGATGGTAATGAAATATAGGGAGTTATTATTTATTCCTATTTTTATTTCAATTTTAACAACAGAGTATTATCGTGATTGGGCTTGGAAAGCTTTTTTTATTGCATCGATACTTGCTCTTTTCGTTTCTTATTTAATGCATTTTGGTATCCTTGATTTGAATAAACATGGCGATGCATCTTTTAAAAATCGTATTGCACATAGTGTTTTCATCTCTTTTTTTGCATTTTATTGTTTACATAAAGCCTATGATAGCTTGGTAAATAGCAAGCTATATTTACCTCTATTTGCATTATCTTTATATAATCTGTTTTTTGTTGTGCCCGGTCGCACTGGCCAATTGATTGTAATTGGATTAATTTTGTTATTTTCAATGCAACGATTTGGCAATAAACAACGATTACTTGTTATTTTAGCAATTTGCCTTTCATTAACCCTGTATTTAAATTTTTCTGATAAGTCTAGCCGAATTAGCGAAGGTATAGCGAATACTATAGCATATTTGCAGCCAGTTCCTGAACAGACTGAATCATCAATGGGTTTAAGATATGGATGGTGGAAAAGTTCTTTAAAATTGATTTCTGAAAAACCTTTATTAGGTCATGGTACGGGTAGTTACAGCAAAGAGTATCAACGACTTGTTCCTAGTGAGCTTTTGGGATCAAGGAATCCTCATAATGAATTTCTTATGATAGGTGTTCAATTGGGATTGATAGGATTATTTATTTACTTAAGTTTTCTTGCGAGTCAGTATTATTATGCGCAAAAACTGCCTAATAAAGAAAAGTGGTTCGCTCAAGGAATATTGCTTTCTTTGATTATCACTAGTGTATTTAATAGTCCTCTTTTGGATCACAATGAGGGGCACTGGTTTGCGACAATGATAGCAATATGTTTTGCCTCTTTTCATGGTAAAGATAAGGCACAA